>NZ_JBICYZ010000028.1:0-111775 GCF_043201465.1 Kitasatospora sp. NPDC048298 | reverse complement strand
GAAGCCATGCAGACCACCCCGCCCCGGAAGCAACAAGACAAAACCCCGAGGCCAGACAGCCACACGCGCTTGACAGGCCCGGCCCCCATGGGTGCACCGCTGAGGAACTCCTCCGCAAGGAGTCCACGAAGACCCGGTGAGCGGTGCCTGGAGATATCAGACTGGAAGGCCTCGCCGCGGTGGCCGCTCGCGTCAGCAGGCATGGCCACGCGATGTCGGCGAAGACCGCCGCTGAGGCCTTCGCAGCGCCCAACGGGTCGTGTGGCACCGTCAGCCGAATCCTCGGAGGCGTTCCCGCAGGGGGCGGTCAGCGACAGTGCGGGCGCCGTCCTCGCCGAGCTCGGCTTGAGCCGGGCGAGGACGGCGGGTCCGCATGGAGGTGGTCGTCGGAGCCGGTTGGCCTACCAGTGTTCGTGGCGGTCGCAGCGCATGTCGTGTTTGTCGTGCTTGTGGTGCTTGTGGTGCTTGATCGCGGTGGGATCGGTGGCGGTGTGGATGGTGGTGTCGCCGCCTCCGGTGACGGTCGCGGTGTTGGTGACCTCGTCGTCGGCCTTGCAGGAGACATCGACCTGCAGCGTGATGGGCGGGTAGCTGCTCCCGGCGGGCAGGACGTCACTGCGGGTGCAGGTGAGGGTGTCGCGGTCGCAGGTCCAGCCCGTGCCGCTGATGCTGTCGGCCCTGAGCCCTGCGGGGAGGGTGTCGGTGACGGTGACGGTGGTACCGTCGGTTGCCCCGGGTCCGGCGTTGCCGACGGTGATGGTGTACTCGCCGTCCCGGCCTTGGACGAACTTCCCGGTGTGGGTCTTGGTGATGGTCAAGGACGGGGCCACCGTGTAGGAGATGATCACCTGACCGTTCTGGTTCGCCGTCCCGATCGTCGAGGCCGCATAGGCCGTCCCGACGCCCGTCGGAGTGGCGAAGCTGCTGCCTCCGCCACCACCGCCACCACCCGCGCGGCCGAGACCGCTGCTGCCGGGGGTGGCGGAGCCGCCTCCGCCACCCCCGAAGTAGCCTCCGCCTCCGCCTCCCCCGGCTCCGGCGGCTACGCAGTTGCCACCGGTGTTGTTGCCGCCGACGCCGCCGGTGCCGACCGTGGTGCCGGTGAAGCCGCTTCCTGGGCTACCTGCGGCGGGCGTGCAGCCTCCGGTGGGGGTGGCCGCCGCTCCGCCGGCGCCGCCCGTCGTGGTGCTGGTGCTGCCGCCTTGTCCGCCGGATCCCGGCGAACCGCCGCTGTCGGATGCTCCGGTGGTGCCGGCGGTGGCGTCCGGTGTGCCGCCGTTGCCCCCGTTTCCCCCCGCGACCGTGCCGGCGAAGGGGGCTCCGCCGTCGGCACCGCCGCCGCCGGCGACGACGAGGAGATCGGTGCCGGTGCTGACGCTGGACGCCCCGCCTCCTCCGGAACCTCTCCGAAACTGACCCGTGGGTTGGCTTGAGGTACCGCCCGCGCCGCCGCCGTTGTATCCGCCGGTGCCGGTTCCGTTGCAGCCGGCGGTGCCGGTGCCGCCGACGTTGACGGTGTAGATCACCGGGGCGCTGGTCACCGGCAGTGTGGTGACGACGCGCACCCCCGTCCCCCCGCTCCCGGTGAAGCCGCAGGCGGTGCCGGTGTTGTCGGCACCGCCTGCGCCGTCCGCGGTGATGGTGACGACCGCGTTCGCGGGGACGGTGAGGGTCTGCGGGGTCCCGGTGAAGCCGAAGGTGAACGATGGGTCAGCCCCTCGCGCCTGCACCGGGACGGTGGCCGGAGTGGCCCCCACCTGTGCGGCGATCGCGGGGGTCGGTCCGGCGCCGGACAGAGCCACGCACAGTCCCGCTACCACCCCCGCCCGCCGCCACTGCTCACGAGCGCCGACGCCCCTGCGGGCTTGGCCTCGTCTCACCTCCACTCCGGAGGGCGGTTGTTGTGGGGCGTGATGTCTGATCACGATGTGTCCTGACTTCCTGGCTTGGGTGAAGCCTTTTCCGCCGTGCGGCAGCGCGGCAGGTCATAGCCGATCAATCACTTATTGTGATTTACCTTGTGCGATAAGTGATCGAGTGTAGGGCTGTATGGACGCAGGGTCCGACCTGGTGGCGCGTCATCCAGACCTCGGCTTGAGCTGGGCTCGGGCTCCCTCGAATGGCGGAGGTCGGTCACGGCGGTTCAGCTTGGCGCCGGCCCTTGGCGGAGTCCAGCCAAGGTGAGCCCGAAGCCGCCACAGGATGATCCTGGATGGGTTACAGCAACGAACGGTGGAAGCCCGTGCGAAGCCGCATCTTGCCCTGCCAGCGTCGGAGCACGATCAGCAGCAGCACCGCCATGCCCTCAGCCCAGCCAGAGCCCCGTCATGATGTTGATCTCGCTCAGGCGATGTTCCGCGGGGCCTAAATCGAGGGGTCCAGCCAAGGTGCGGGCAAGAGGGGCCATGACACCCCGGCGCTGATGGGCGGTCGCGTCGTGCTCGCCGAGGCGAGGAGCACCCCCGAACTACCCCACCCGACCCCGCCCGTGGGGTGACCAACGCATCGCCCCAGGTCAGCCATACCCGTTGCTTCTGCAGCCGCTGATCCGGACACCCCGACATGCTGGCATCACGAGCGACGGGCCCGGTTCGCATCCCGGAGCCGCTGGTCACACGGGCAGGCGCCGGCCGGACCCGTCCTCGCTGCCGAGCCAGACCCGCTGCCCGTCGCCGGTGACGGTGATGCCGAAGTGCTCCTGGTGCGGTGCGCCGGCCGCCTGCCAGGCTTCGACGGCGTCCTCGACCTGGTCCCACAGGCGCAGCGGTCCGCCGTGGGTGACGGTCCGTCCGTCGTGGCCCCGTCGGGTTGGGTGCCCGGAGAGCCGGTGGAATGATCGATGAGGATCTGCTGGTCGCCGGCGCCGACGCGTTCGGCGGAGGGTGCGGCGAGTCGGGCGACCCAGCTGCCGGTCCAGGTGGTGGCGGGGTCGGGTCGTTTATGAGATGAGTTGGGGCCGTCGAATGCGTAGGCTCAGGGCCGTGGCTGATCAGATACAGAAGATCGTAACGGGGCTGCCGGACCTGAAGAACGTCACCGGTATATGGGCGGTGGTCGATGGCCGGGTCGCGCAGGGGGATGCTGCCTTTGCCGCGGACCTTGGCATCGCTCTCACCAGGACTTACGGCACCGGGGGGCAGATGTGGCAGTACCGAAGCGTCTTCGACCATCTGCTTCGGCTGTTGGCCACCACCGCTGATCCCGAGAATGTCACCCAGGCGTTGCGGCTGGTCTCCTCGGATGAGGTCGCCAGCAGGAAGCTGGATCGCTACACAGCTTCGTTGCTGGCGTCCAGTCACGAGGCGACTGACCTGGCTGCGGCGTTCACCGGCCGCGCTTCGGAGGAACTTCGGGCCTGCCTGGTCCATGAGCTGGTTCTCAGGGGCGTGGTCGTCGAGGACACGCCAGGGATCGTGGGTTGGGCGACGTCGCCGCATTGGAGTCATCACCCGCTGGGCTGGCTGCCCCTGACTCTGTCCGACGTGGAGGGAAATGCGGATCTGCCGAGCTACAGCATCCGCGGCAGCAGCCACTCGATGCCGTACGGACCATCGGAGAGTCGCGAACTGGCGGTGATCGCCGACGCACGCGTCCCGTCGGCGGAGGAGGCGACAACACCGGCCGCTGCCACGGCGATGGGCAGGGCCGTGGCGAACTGGGCCGAAGAGTCCAACGGGCGTATCGAGGCGCGCGTGTTCGACCTCGCGGAACCCCTGGACGCCGAGTCGGTCCCGACCGCGCTCCTGACGCTGGGGCTGGAGTGTCTGCACGGAGCGGGGAAGAAGGCCCCTCTGTCGGTAGCTATCCGTCCGCCGGCCCAGGCATGGCGAGTGCTCTTCTCGGCGGCGTCGACGGGAGGGGCATACAACTCCGGTTCCTACGGCGCCTACGGCCGGTTGGCAACCTGGCAATCCCTGGCCGAGCTGGCCGGAAGCCCGGAGGGCTCCACCGCCGCTGAGGTCGAAGCACAAGTACTGGACTGCGTCTGGCACGGCTTCGGCGCCGAGACGAAGTGGTTCGAGCAGGTGGCCTGGGACATCGGTCTGGCCGCGCTTTCCTCAGGCCGGCGGCGCTTGGCCGTGCTCGCCGCGACTGATACCGACTGAGGTGCCCGTGGTTCGCTGAGAGCGCTTCAGGAATCCCGAAGTTACGTCACAGTCCAACAGAGCACTCGAAGGAGGAAGAAGCCCCTGGCCACAGCCTTGGTCACTCAGCGGGCGTCAGGAGAACTCACGGGATGTCGCACAGTCCTGCACGAAGGTGGCGGGGAGCCGCGGGCACGTGGGGGTGGACGTCACAGGCTTCCGGCGTCCGGCCAGTGGGACCAGTGGGTGTTCGCCGGGAGCGTGGGCCGGTAGCGGGCCGGGTCCCCGGAGTCGAGGACTTCGGCGATCATCCGGAAGGTCTCGTGCGCGCTGGGCTTGACGTCCCAGAAGTCCTCCGGTTGGTTCCACTCATCGAGCCGCAGCAGCGCCGGCAGGTCGGAGGGAACGGCGGCCCGCAGTTCCGTCTCGTCGGCCAGCAGAAGCCCCCTGTTCGCGGGCGCCAGCCGACGGAACACGTCCTGCAGTGGGGTGCCTGCGGCGGCGTCGACTGCCAGCGCGGTGCCGCGGACGACGACCGGGACCTCTCCCGCATAGACCTCGGTGCCGTCGGGATCGATCTCCGCCATGTTGTCCACCCGGGGCAGGAAGCCGCTGAAGCCGGGCTCGCCATGTGTCAGGCAGTTGCCGAAGCTGTGGACGACGTCGATGAGGTTGCCCCCGCGCGGGTTGTAGCCCAGCAGCTCGGCGACTACTGCCCAGTGCGTGCTGTCGCCGAACAGGCGGATCCGCGCGTCGACCGGGTAGTAGTAGCCGTTGTCCAGGTCCGGGAACTCCGCCTTGTCCGCACAGAGATCGAACTGCCCGAGGATCGACGAGATGGTCATCACGGCTCCAGGCTAGGACGGGGCTCTCGGCCGCATGCCGGCGGGAGCCCGCAGTCGCGGGCCTGGGGATCCGCGGTGCTAGCCGAGCGTGGCGAGGTAGGCGGCGGCCAGGTCGGGGGTGGCCAGCCAGGCGGCGTGGTCGCTGGGTTCGGCGTAGGTGTTGGCGAGCCGGCGGCCGACTTCCGGGTGTTCGGCGGCGGCCGCGAACACGTCCTGGAGGTGGTCCGGCACGGTCAGCATGGCGGCTGTGAACTCCACGCTGTGGCGGGCCTGTTGCTGCCAGAACCGCTCGGCGGTGCGGCACATCCAGTCGGCGGTGTACGGGGCGTCGCCGTGCTCGACGACGGCCTGGCGGTAGGCCTCGGCCGCGCGGGCGGCGTTGTTGGCGCCCTGTCCGGTGATGGGGTCGGTCACCACCACCGCGTCGCCGAGGCCGAGCACGTGGACGGCGTCGACGCCCGAGCCGAGTTCGGCGACCGGGCGGCGGACCACCGGGGTGACCGCGCCGAACAGTCCGGCCCCCGCGTCGGTCGGCTCGGCCTCCGTCCAGAGTTCCGCCTCCCAGGGCAGGTACTCGCTCAACAGCTCGCGGATCCGGGCCAGTTGGACGTCCGGCGGCGGGGCGTCGCCGAAGGCGTCCAGCGGGCTGCCGGGCAGCGCCTCCCAGAGCAGGATGTCGCAGGGGCCGGAGAGGGTCAGCGCCGGCTGCAGGTACAGCTCCCCGAGGCCGGGCAGGGCGTTCATCCGGGCCCTCGGTCCGGCGGCCGGGTCCGGCGAGCCGACGCCGTGGGCGTACAGGCAGGACAGTGCCCGCTGCGGCCGGTCGAAGGGCGAGCGGACGGCGTCGCGCTCGAAGATCCCGGACAGGGCGCCGCGCCCGGCCGCGACCACGGTCAGCTCGTGCCGCAGGGCCAGTTCCTGCAGTCCGGCGCGGTCCAGCGTGCGGTACTCGATCTCGCCGCCGCGTTCGGCCAGCAGTTCCAGCCAGGCGGCCAGCTTGAGCCGCTGGTCCACCGACTGGGCGGGTTCGTCCAGTGTCATGGTGTACTCCAGCGCCCGCACGCCGGGGGGCGCCGCCAGCACGGCCTGCACCGAGGAGACGGCCGGCGCCTGCTCGGCCCAGAGGTCCAGCCCGGCCGCCGCCTCGATCCGCAGCGCCGGGCCGAACATCGCCTGGGTGGACAGCACCCGGCCGCCGCGCAGCTGCTCCGGGGTGCGCTCGGCGACCAGCGTCACCCGGTACCCGTCCGCCACCAGCCCGAGCGCGAGCTGGAGGCCTGCCTGGCCCGCTCCGACAACGGCGATCCGGCGCACGGTTTCCTCCCGGTGATCCACTGATGGCCCGTCAAGCAGGCACAGTAGTCGAGCGGGCACGCTCCGGTCACCGGTACGGGCACACCGGTTCGAAAGTCGGAGCGATGTCCGGAGCAATGTCCGGCGCGGGAGCCGGAGCGATGTCCGATCCGCACCGCCGGCTGCCGCTGCCGCCGCCGCCCGAGCGCCCCGGGTGTACCCGCCCGGGCCGGCTCAGCCGCGCAGGTGCGCGGTGAGCACCTCCACCACGTCCGCGGTCCGGTCGGCCAGGTAGAAGTGCCCGCCGGGGAAGACCCGCAGGTCGAATGCGCCGGTGGTGTGCCGCTCCCACTCGCCGACCTGGTCGACGTCGGCGTTCGGGTCGGACTCCCCGGCCAGGGCGGTGATCGGCAGCGACACGGTCGCCTCCGGGGAGCTGTGGTAGGTCTCGATCGCCGTGTAGTCGGCCCGCAGGCTCGGCAGGATCAGCTCCCGCAGGGCGGGGATGGCGAGGACCCGCTCGTCCGTGCCGCCGAGCGCGGAGATCTCGGCGAGCAGTTCGTCGTCCGGGAGCTGGTGGATCCTGCTCGTCCGGGCCAGCAGGGGCGCGCGGCAGGCCGAGACGAACAGCCGGTCGGGGCCCTTCACACCGTCACGCTCGAAGCAGCGGGCGGTCTCGAAGGCCACGGCCGCGCCCATGCTGTGCCCGAAGAAGGCGAGCGGCCGGTCCGCCCACTCCCGCAGTTCCCGGGCGAGTTCCTCGGCGAGCCCGGCCACCGAGCGGATCGTCGGCTCGGAGATGCGGTTCTGCCGGCCCGGGTACTGGACCGCGAGCACGTCGGCGTGCGGCGCCAGCGCGTTGGCGTACTCCAGGTAGTAGCTGGCCGAGCCGCCCGCGTGCGGGAAGATCACGATCCGGGCGGGCGCGGAGTCGGACGGGTTGAACCTGCGGAACCACGGATTCTCGACGACGGCGCTGCTGGACATGCGGGGTGTGGCCTCTCTCGGTGTCGAACTCTGCCGGCCCCAGTCTGGCAGTGCCGGGCGCCGCCGCGGGGCCAACCGGCGATCATGGACCCCGGGTAGGCCGGTTCTCGCCCGTGGCGGCCCCGCCCGTGGCCGGTGGTCAGCCGGCGGGCCCGAAGCGCACCGCCTCGGCGCGGGAGCGGGAGACGGCGTCCAGCAGCAGCACGGACGAGGCCTCGGGCGTCGGCATCGGGCCGCCGGAGCGCACGTGACGGGTGAAGGCGGCCAGCAGCCTCTCCAGGCCCCGGCGGTGGCGGGCGAAGACCCGGGTGGAGGCGTGCCGGCCGCGGGCCTGCTGGCCGTCCAGCGCGGTGGCGGCGCCGACGTCGAGCAGTACCAGGTGCAGTTCGCGGCCCCGTCGGCTCGCCTCCCGGGCGAGCCAGCGCCGCATCCAGGCGCGACTGCCGCAGTCGTGCACCAGCAGCGGACCGCCGCCGCGCACCGAGGAGCGCAGCAGCCGGAAGTGCTCCAGCCGGGCCCAGGGCCGGTACACCGCGTACGGCAGGGCGGCGGGCATCACGGCCTCGCAGGCCTCGTGCACCGTCCGCGGGTCCACGGCCCGGACGGCCGCCCCGGACCAGCGCCGCAGCAGCGTGCTCTTCCCGGCCCCGGGCAGCCCGGACACCACCACGACGGCGTCGGCCGGGTAGACGGTGACGAACCCCGCCCCGTCCTCGCCCCGCAGATCGACCACGCCGCGCGGCACCACGACCGCATCCACCCCGCCGCCCACCAGCCCGAGCCCCTTTTCACGTCCGACCGGGAACCCTAACAACAACCGCCGACACCGCTGACCCCCGCCCGCGCGCGCCCGCCGGTGCCGGTGGGGCCCCGGTCGCCGCAGTGCATCCGTGGGACCGGCCATCCACTAGGCTGACGCCCCGTCATACAGGAGGAGGGGCCATGGCCGAGGCGGCTCCGACGTACACCGCACTGGTGCTGGACGGGCTCGCGGGCGATCCCGGCCGGGTGGCGATCCGGTACGGGGACGAGGCGTGGAGCGCGCAGCGCTGCCTGGACCTGGTGCACCGCGCCGCCCGGGCCCTGGAGCGGGCCGGGCTCGGGCGCGGGGACGGCGTGACGGTGCTGGCCGGGAACCGGCCGGAGGCGCTGCTGGTGCGGCTGGCCGCGAACCTGCTGGGTTGCCGGGTCGCGATGCCGTTCCCGGACTGGCCGGTCGCGGAGCAGGTGGCGCAGGCGGAGTTCGTCGGAACCTCCGCACTGGTCTTCGACCCGGTCCGGTGCGCGGCGGCGGCCGACGGGATCGCGCGGGCCGTGCCCTCGGCCGCCGTGCTCGCCCTGGGGCCCTCGCCGCTCGGGCTCGGCACGGACCTGCTGGACCTCGCCGCGGTCTGCTCCCCCGCCCCGCTGGAACCCCGTTACCGGCCCGAGGACGTGATGGCGGTGAAGTTCACCGGCGGCACCACCGGGCGCCCGAAGGGGGTGCTGCGCCGCTTCGCGCGCCCGCCGCGCCCGCGGCTGCTGTCCGGCTCGGTGTTCCTGCTGTGCACCCCGCTCTGCCACGGCGGCGGCACCACCGCGGACCTGGCGCTGGCCTCGGGCGGCACCGTGGTGATGCAGGAGGGGTTCGACGCCGGGGCCGTACTGGCCGCGGTGGAGCGGCACCGGGTGTCCCGGATGTTCCTGCCCCCGCACCTGCTGTACCGGCTGCTGGACCACCCGCTGCTGCCCACGACCGACACGGGGAGCCTGCGCCGGGTCGGCTACACCGGCTGCGCGCCCGCGCCGCGGCGCCTGGCCGAGGCGACCCGGCGGCTGGGCCGGGTGCTGCACCAGACCTACAGCCTGACGGAGTGCGGGCCGGTCACCCGGCTGAGCCCGGACGAGCACCTGGCACCGCGTCTGCTGACCACCGCCGGCCGCCCGTACCCGGACACCGGGCTGCGCATCCTGGACGAGGACGGCGTCGAACTGCCGCCGGACCGCACGGGGGAGATCTGCGTGCGGACGCCGACCGCGATGGCCGGCTACTGGCGTGACCCGGAGCTGACCGAGCGGGTGCTCAGGGACGGCTGGCTGCGCACCGGCGACCTGGGCAGCCTGGACGCGGCCGGCTATCTGACGGTGGCCGGGCGGCGCGACCCGATGGCGATCGTCGAGGGGCGCCACGTCTTCCCCCGCGAGATCGAGGAGCCGCTGCGCGCCCACCCCGAGGTCCGGGAGGCGGTGATGTTCACGACCACCGACCCGGACCGCCTGGAGCGGGTGCACGCCGCCGTCGCGCTCGCGCCCGGCTCGCGGCTGACGGCCGAGCAGCTGCACCGGTGGGGGCGCGCGCACGGCTTCGGCCGGAGCACCCCGGACACGCTCCTGCTGCTGCCCGCGATCCCGCTGAACGGCCTCGGGAAGCCGGACCTCGGCGCCCTGCGGGCGCAGGTGGACGGCGGGACGGGACGGGCGGCCGCCACCACTGGGGCGCGCGACATGGCGTGACGCGCCCTGCGAGTGCATCGAGCGCCCACGTGTGCGGCCTCTCGTGCGCCACCCGGCGGGAAGAACCGTCCGTGGGCACTCGACCGTGCGGCCCGACCTGCCGATACCTCCCCGGCGAGCGTCGCGCACGTCGGTGTGGGCCGCACCATCCCCCGGGAGGCACTCCTTGACCTGGCTCCGCGTCCTGACCGCACTGGGCATCCTCGCCGTGGCGGCCAGTGCCCTGATCGTCTTCGCGCTCTGCACCGCCACCTCCCGCGGCGAGCGCGCCGCGCAGGAGGCACCGCCCGACCTCCGTACGGACGCCGAGGGCAGCGGCCTCTTCCAACGGATGGGCGGCGACGGCTGACCGCCCCGGGAGGCGGCGGCCACCGCCTCCCGGACACCGCACCTCCCGGGCAGTGCGTCTCCCGAAGACCCGTCCCCGGGCACCGCGCCGTACGGCTCAGTGCCCGGCGAGGTCGTCCGGCCGGACCTCGATGTGGTCGGCCGCGAGGTCCACGGCCACCCGGTGCTCCATGCCGAGCGACTCCAGGAACTTGACCGGCAGCTGCACCCGGCCGCTGCGATCCAGCATCACGTACTCGCGCTCGTTCACCGACTCCTCGCCGTGCTCGTCCGTCACCGTGCGGCGCAGCACCTCGCTGGCGGTCCGCCCGTCCCGGATCGCGACCGTGCGGCGGACCTCGCCCGCGACCATCGGGTCGTGGGTGACGATCACGACGGTGGCGCCGAGTTCCCGGTTGACGGTGCGGAAGGACTCGAAGATCACCCCCGCGGTCTCCGAGTCCAGCTCGCCGGTGGGCTCGTCGGCGAGCAGCACCGGCGGGTTGTTGGCCATCGCCACCGCGATCGCGACCCGCTGCTGCTGGCCGCCGGAGAGTTCGTTGGGCCTGCGGTGGGCGAGGTCCCCGATCTCCAGCGCCTCCAGCAGCTCCGCGACCCGGGCCGCCTGCTGCCTGGCCCCGCCGGCGCCCGAGCGGCGGCCGCGCAGCTGCATCGGCAGGGCGATGTTCTCGGCGGCGGTGAGGAAGGGCAGCAGGTTGCGGGCGGTCTGCTGCCAGATGAAGCCGACCACCTCTCGCCGGTAGCGCAGCCGCTCCTTGACGGACATCTCCAGCAGGTCGCAGCCGGCCACCGTGGCGGTGCCGGCGGTCGGCACGTCCAAGCCGGCGAGGATGGTCAGCAGGGTGGACTTGCCGCTGCCCGAGGCGCCGACCAGGGCGACCAGGTCGCCCTGCCGGATGGTCAGTTCCAGGCCCTGGAGCGCCTGGACCTCGACCCCCTCCGCGCTGAAGATCCGCACCAGCCGGTCGCAGACGATGGCCGCGCCCTCGCCGTGCGCCTTGGGCGCGGCGGCGGCCAGGGCCCGCTGCTGGAGCTCCTGGAGGCTGGGGGTCTCGGCGACCGTCCGCTCCTGGGGAGTGCTCATCACCGCTCGTCTCCTGTCTCGACTGTCCGCTTCATCGCACCGTTCTCCACTGCCCGGGCGGCCGGCGCCGCCGTCACGGCCCGTGCACCGCTCCCGGCCACCGGTCGCGGCCTTCCCGCCGCGCCGCCGGCCACAGCCGTTCCCGACCGCGCCGCCGTTCCCGACCTCACCGCCGCTCCCGGCCTCACTGCCGCTCCCCCGCCCGCAGTTCGGAGGCGATCTGGCGCCGGCCGGCGACCAGCGTCTCCAGCACCACCCCGAGGCAGACCACCAGGGTCAGTCCGGCGGTGGGCAGCAGCACCGGCAGCAGCGCCGGAGTCAGGGTCTCGCCGACCGTGGCGCCGACCAGCGCCGAGAGGTCGAAGGCGCCCCCGAGCAGGGCGACCGCCGCGACGGCGATCAGGCCGCCGCCGACGGCCGCCGCCAGGGTCTGCGGCAGCGCCTCGGCGATGATCAGCGCCAGGCCCTGCCGGGGTCGCAGGCCCATGGTGCGCAGCCGGGCGAGCACCGCCGTACGGTCCGGTGCGGCCCGCAGCAGCGTCAGCAGCACGGCCAGCAGGGCGAACCCGGCGGCGGCGAGGCCCGCGTACCAGAACAGCCGTCCGGCGGCGAGCTGCACCGGGTCGTCGGCCAGCGCGGCGGTCTTCTCCCGGCTGCTGTGCACCACGTAGCCGGGGGGCAGGCCGGAGCTGGTCCTTCCCGCCGCCGTGGCCTCGTCGTTGATCAGCTTGGCGATGCCCGACACCTGGGTGCTGCTGCCGATGCCGCGCTCCCGCAGCAGGGCGCGCACCCGGTCCGGGTCGACGTCGCCGACAGCGAACCACTTGTTCACCCTGGTCGCCCGCTTGAGCTCCGGCAGGTGCTCGGTGGCGGGGCCGGCCGGCACCACGACGAAGGGCTTGCCGGGGTCCGGCAGGGCGGGGGTGGCGGTGACGATCCCGGCGACGGTGGTGGTCATCTGGCTGCCGCTGGGCGTGCGCACCTGCGGCGCGCCCCCCGTCAGGCGTTTGGCCAGGTCCTGGCTGAACAGCGCGGGTACCGGGGCGTCCTTGCCGCCCGGGGCGGCGGCCAGCTTGGCCGGGTCGTACCCGCCGACCCCGACGGTGCGGGAGATCTCCGCGTAGGCGCCGGGCTCGACCACCACCAGGATGGCGTCGGTGGTGTCCCGGTCGCCGCCGATGAAGGTGGCCCGCTCCTCGATCCAGGCGCCGGTGGCGGCGCGGACGCCGGGCAGTTCGCCGGCCTCCTTGGTGAAGGCCTCCGGCAGGTTGGCGTAGACCGGGATGCCGACGGACACGTCGCCGCCGGTGGCGATCCGCCCGGCACGCGTCCGGGAGTGGTCCACCGTGTCGAGCACGGTGGCGCCGAACCCGGTGGCGGTGACGGCGATCAGCAGGGCGAGCAGGGGCAGTACGGAGGGCCGGCGCCGGCCCGAGTCGTCGCGGGCGGCCCGGACCAGGCCGAGGAATCCGACCAGTCCGCGGCCACGGGCGGCGAGTGCGGCCAGCCAGCCGACCACGACCGGCTCGATCCGGGCCAGCAGCAGGCCGCCGGAGACGGCGAGCAGCAGCGGGGCGGCCACCAGCAGCGGGTCCACCCCGCCGCCCGGGTGACCGACACCGCGACGGCGGACCTCGGCCACGGCCGCGGCGGTGACGGCGAGCACGGCGAGCTCACCGACCACCCGGCGCCGGCCGCCGGCGGCCCGCGGGCGGCGCCAGAGCAGCGCGGCCCGGGCCGGGAAGGCCAGGATCGCGAGCAGGGTCACGGCGAGCGCCACCAGCACCGGGTCGACCCACCGCGGGGTCGGCAGCAGCACCAGCGCGAGGACCGTCCCGAGCACGGCGGCGGGCAGGACGGTCACCGTGCCCTCGCCGAGCAGCCGCAGCAGCACTCCGCTGCGCGAGCCGCCGCGGGCCTGGAGCAGCCGGAGCTCGGCGGTGCGCCGGTCGGTGCTGAGCGCCGCGGCCAGACAGAGCACCACGACCGCGACGCCGGCGACGCCGGCCGGCCCGATGGCGCCCAGCGGGGCCGCGGCCTGGTAGCGGTCGGCGGCCCGGGAGAGGACGTCCGGCATCAGCGAGGTGGCGTGCAGGTCGGCCCGGAGGGTGGTGTCGATCAGGCTGGTCATGCCGGGGCCGGCCGTGTACGAGCCGATGGCCTGACGGGTCCGGTCGATCTGGTCGGCGCGCAGCGAGCCGGCGTCGACGGGCAGCCGCCAGAAGTTCTGGCCGACCGAACCCCAGCGGCTCAGCGCGGTCAGGCTGCCGCCGTCGACGAAGCCGCTGGTCGAATACCACGCTTCGTCGCCCTTGAGGCCCAGGCAGGCCCTGGCCGGGCAGCCGAGCCCCTCCCAGAACGGGTCCTGGGGGTCGTTGACCCGGTAGAGGCCGGTCACGGTGCTGCGCAGCGGGACGGGTCCGTCGGTGCCGCTCTCGATGACGTCGCCGATCTTGATGCCGATGGCCTCGGCGGCCTGCTGGCTCAGCACGATCGGCAGCGGGCCGTCGGCCGGGGCGGGGCCCGGCCAGGTGCCCGCGGTCAGGGTCACCCGGTCGGTGAGGCCGTGCAGGTAGAACAGGCCGAGCATCGGGCTGGCGTTCGGGGAGAACCGGGTGTACCCGGGGTTGAAGATCGAGCGTTCGTTCTTCACCCGGGTGCCGAAGACCCGGCCGACCGGGCTCAGCGGCAACCGCTGTCCGATCTGGGCGTCGAGCTTCTGCTGCAGGGTCTCCAGCTCGGTGGCGGTGTCGCCGGGGGCCGTGCCCGAGGTGACTTCCAGGTTGGTCACGTTGGCGCCCAGGCTGCGCGTGAACTGCTGGAGCGCGGTGTCCGCGCCCCGGTCCGCGAGGCGCGGGAACGCGGCCGCCAGGAAGACGGTGACGAAGGCGAGGGCCGCGGTGAGCAGCGCGGCCAGCGGCATCGCGCGCAGCCGGGTGCGGACCCAGGGCGCGGGCCGGGGAGCCCGCGCGGGCGCGGGCGCCGGCGCGGGGGTGGGCACGGTGGTACCGGCCTTGGGGGTCACATCTCCTCCACGTGGCGCAGCCGGGCGGCCACGTCTCGACGCCGGCGCCCGATCAGGAAGGCCGACAGCAGCGGGACGACGGCGATCGCGGCCGCGAACAGCAGCGCCTGACCGTACGGCAGCTCGACCACGGCCTCGGGCACCGGGCGGCGGGCGGCCGGGGTCAGCACCACGAAGGGCACGATCAGCCGGACGAGCAGGGCGCCCAGGGCGAGTCCGACGATGCCGCCGAGGCCGACCAGCACCGCGTTCTCGATGGCGGCGGTGCGGGCGACCTGCTTGCGCGGGGCCCCCAGGGCGAGCAGCAGCGCGGAGTCGCGGGAGCGCTCGTGGGCGGAGCCGGCCACGGCGGCGGCGAAGCCGATCGCGGCGAGCACGGCGGTGGCGATCGCGATGGCCATCAGCGCGCTCTGCGGCGCGGCGCCGACCGGGTCGCCGAGGAGGCCCTCGGAGACCTCGTCGTAGAGCGCGAGGTCCTGGCTGCCGGGGGCGCCGCGCAGGGCGGCGGCGGCCTCGGCCGGGGCGCGGTCGCCCGGCCCGGCGGCGGGCAGCCACCACTCGGTGCGGGTCGGCAGGTTGCGGTCCTGGGCGGACAGCGTCCGGGCGACCGAGTCGAGGTCCAGCACCAGCGCCCGGCGGCCGGCCACCGGCACGGCCTCGACGGCGCCGGTCACCTTGACCGGGACGACGACCCCGCTGAACGGGACCTGGAGGGTGTCGCCGACCGAGGCCCCGAGGGCCTTCAGGTAGTCACGGGTGGCGACGCCGTTGAGGGCGGCGGGCAGGGCGGCCCCGGCCGGGCTCAGCACGGCGCGCACGGAGTCGCCGATGCCGCGGCCGGACTGGTAACGGACCGTGAACAGGCTGTCGGCGGTGGCCGCTTCGGAGGCGAGCTCGGCCTTCGGGGAGCTGTTGACGCCGGGGCGGGGCGCCGGGGGCTTGAGGTTCCACCCGGTACCGGCCGGCACCGGGACGGCGGTCGACGGTCCGTCGGTCGTCTCCGAGACGGCCAGGTTCCGTACGGCGACCTCGCCCGTGCTGCGGTCGCCGAAGCCGACGGTCGCGCCGACCACGGTCAGCGGGGCAGCGACCGAGCCCACCGGGGCGTCGACCAGCGCGCCGAGCGGGATCGAGGCGCGGACCTGGCCGTTCAGCGGGAGCTCGCCGAACGGGACCTTGTGGACCAGGCCGAAACGGTCGCGCAGCAGCAGCCGGACCTCGGGGTGGACCGGGCTGCCGGACCAGGAGGGCCCCAGGTCCGGCTGGTTCACCGCGATGTCGGCGTCGATCCGCAGCGGGTGGCCGGGCAGCGGGATGGCGGAGGCGGGGGTGGGAGTGGCGAGCGCGCCGAAGACCTCCGTGCCGCTGTGGCCGTCGAGCAGGTCGGAGCGGAGCGGGACGCGTGCGGCGAAGGCCGCGGAGTCCACGGCCAGCAGCTCGCCGGCGCCGCCCTGCATCGGCTGCTCGTCGCGCACCACCGGGACCAGCCGGTCGCCGCCGGGCAGGCTGCCGTAGCGGCCGCCCTGGCCCATCTGGGCGTTGTGCGAGCCGGAGATGCGCAGTCCGCCCGACGTGGCGAAGACGGCCTGGTCGCGCTGGGAGGCGGTCCAGGTGGCGTGCTGACCGAGCGCCAGCACGCCGGTGGCCACGGCCATCACGAGCAGCAGGACGGGGCCGGTGGCGCGGCCGGGCCGGCGGGCCAGCTGCCAGCCGACCATGGCGGGGCCGAGGCCCTTGCCCCGGGCCGCCGCGCGGGCGCCGAACCGGGCGACGAACGGGAGCAGCCGCAGCACCACGAGGGTGCCGGCGCACAGGGCGAGCGTCGGGGTGGCGACCAGCAGCAGGTCCACGTCGAGCCGGCCGCTGGAGTCGGCGGACAGCCCGCCGCCGTACTGGTCGAGCTGCTGGTAGGCGAGTACGGCCAGGGCCAGCACGGCGAGGTCGCCGCCGTTGCGGGCGACGCCGGAGACCACGGCCTGACGGCGGCCGGCCCGGCGGCGCAGGGCGGCACCGACGCCACGCACCACGCTGGGCACGGTGGCCAGCAGGATGCAGGCGAACGCGCAGGCCGCGGCCACCGGCCAGAGCGACCAGCTGATGCCGGTGTCCAGGGCGACCTGGTGGGAGCTGCCGAGGCCGCCCAGCGCGCGGACCAGGGCCGGGGTGAGCAGCGGCGCGAACGCGGCCGCGGGCAGGGCCAGCAGCAGCGACTCCAGGGCGGTGAAGGAGCCGAGCCTCAGGGCCGAGGCGCCGCGCGCGGCGAGCACCTCGTTCTCGGACTCCTGCCGCGCGGAGATCAGGTGGACGACCAGCAGCAGGGCCGCCGCGGCGAGCACCGCCAGTTGGAGGGCGCCGATCAGCAGGGTGGACCGGGCGACCACCATGCTGTCGGACAACTCGTGCATGATGTCGGGAAGTTCGGTCTTCGCGCCGAGGGAGGCGGTGGTCCGCAGCTCCCCGCCGAGGCTCTGGGCGCGGTCGCCGAGGGCCTGCGCGGCGGCCCGGTCGATGCCGGAGAAGTCGGCGTCCAGCGACCAGCTGCGGCCGCTCTGGACCAGGCCGGCCGTGGTGAAGGCGCTCTGGTCGACCATCATCGGGCCGTAGGTCGTGAAGCCGCCGACCTCGATCTCGTGGCCGCCGACCGGGTCGATCCGCCAGTACGGGGCGGTCGGGTCGGTGGCCCGGTAGACGCCGGTGACCCGGACGGTCAGCGGCGTGCTGTCGGCCCGGTCGACGAGCCGGACCTCGGCGGGCAGGGCCTGCTCGGCCAGGCCGAACCGGTGCAGCAGGCTCTGCGGGACGGCGACCTCCGGCGCGGCGGACCGGACCGGGCCGGTGGCGGCGCCCGGCCAGGCGCCGGCCAGCAGTTGGACCCGGCCGCGGTCGAGGTCGGCGAGGACCGTGAGGTCGAGCTGGGCGCCGGGGGCGCCGGACGCGGGGCTGCCGGATGCGGTGCCGTTCGCCGGGTTGCTGTTCGCCGCGGTGCCGGAGCCCGGCAGGCCGTAGGACCGGCTGCGCGTCACGCTGTCGGTGTGCACGGGCAGGTCACCGAAGAGCTTCTGCCGGTAGGCGGCGAGCGCCGCCTCGTCCTTCGCCCGCTGGTCCAGGCCGTGCTCACCGGTGACCGCCACCGTCGTCCGGGCGTGACCGGCCCCCTGGAGCGCCTGCCGCAGGCCTGCCTCACCGACGCTGCTGTTGAAGGCCACCAAGGCGGTCAGCACGGACGTGGTGATCAGCACCGCCAGCAGGACGGCGGCAGCCAACGGCAGTCGCCCGCGCAGTCGGCGCACGACGAAGCCGAGCATCAAGTTCCTCCCCCGGATTCACATCCCCGGTTGCACCTCCGGGCTCCGCCCATCGATCCGGTCCGAGTACAAATCGGCCACAGATGGACACTTCACGAGCACACCGGCGCATTGACCACCGGCAATGGGTCGCCGGATAGCGGACGATGCTGTCAGATTCGATCCAGGAACGGAAGGACTTGCGCGAATCAAGTTTGAAGTGAGCAAATTCCGTTCATTGGTAGCATCCCGGCCGGGGATACCCCCGGTTGAATGCCATGCACACTTCACAAATCCGGCCTCGGCGCGCTCTTCGACCCGGGACACCGGCTTCCCGGATTCGCCGCCCGGAACGTGAACGCCGGAAACAGCCATATCCGTAGAACCGGACGGGACCCGGACGCGACCGGGCCGCCACGCCCACAGGGGGACGCCGCATGACGCACCACCAGGCCGCCACCGCCGACACCGCCACCCAGCCGATGGTGGCCGTGACCGACCTCCGCCGGAGCTTCGGCACCGGCGAGCGGGCCGTGCACGCCCTGCGGGGCGTCTCGTTCACCGTCGGCCGCGGCGAACTCACCGCGCTCAAGGGCCGGTCGGGCTCCGGCAAGACCACCCTGCTCAACCTGGTCGGCGGCCTGGACACACCGACCGGCGGCAGCATCGCACTGGACGGCATCGACCTCGCCGGGCTGGACGAGGACGGCCGGCTCGCCCTGCGGCGGGAGCGGATCGGCTTCATCTTCCAGTCCTTCGGGCTGATACCGATGCTCACCGCCGCCGAGAACGTCGGTGTGCCCATGCGGCTGCGCAAGACCCCCGCCGCCGAGCGCGAGGAGCGCGCGCACACCCTGCTCGCCCTGGTCGGCCTGGCCGACCACGCCAACCAGCGCCCCGGCGAACTCTCCGGCGGCCAGCAGCAGCGCGTCGCCATCGCCCGCGCACTGGCCAACGAGCCCAGCCTGATCATCGCCGACGAGCCGACCGGACAGCTGGACTCGGAGACCGGCCGCGCGATCATGGAGCTGCTGCGCGCGGTGGTGCGCAGCGAGGGCGTCACGGTGCTGGTCGCCACCCACGACCCGACGCTGATGGGGCTCGCCGACCGGGTGATCGAGGTCCGGGACGGACGGGTCGTCGAGGAGGGGGCGGAGCAGGCGGCCTAGCGCAGCGGGCAGTTCGGCCCCGGCGGGTCACGGGGCCACGGGCACGGGTGCGGGGATGCGGGGTGCGTCCCCACACCCGGCCGGATCGATGGAAATTCGGTGCGACTGAACGTCATTCCTACTGGTCAATCGCGGTCTTGACCTTCGACACCACAGCGGAACGCCATTGTCAGTGGCATGGGCTACGGTCATCGACGACTCACGGGAATCCGCTCCGCCAGAGGTTCGATGACGATTCACCACCGCATTCTGCGGGCCTTCCACGCGTTCCGGGAAATCACCGGAAAAGCAAGGTCGTGGTGGCCGGCAGCACCGCCGACCACCACGACCGTCAAGCCGCCCCCACGGTCACCGGGGGCCGTTCCGTCAGACCGCCGGGAAGATCTCCGCGTCCGGCTTCAGCAGCTGGCCGGCGGCCGGCGCGGTGCCGTCCACCAGGTAGCGGGTGACGAGCTGGTTCAGCGCCTTGCTGCGGCCCACGGCGCAGTGCTCGATCGAGTCGACACTGACCAGCACGGCGTTGCCCAGCTCCTGCTGCATCCGCTGGGCGAACTTGTACTGGGTGGCCGGGTCGTAGAGATTGCCGATCACCATCACGGTGTTGGAGGTCTTCTTGTTCCACGGGCCGGAGAAGCGCTCGGCGTCCCGGGCCGGGGCCGGCCAGCTCGCGCACGCCGGCGCGTCGAAGGCCTGGTAGCGGCCGAAGGTCGGCATGTCCTTCTCCCACGCCTTGGCCGCGGTCGCGAACACCCGGTCGTTGGAGGGGTACGGCTTGTCCTGGCAGTTGACGGCCAGGTAGGAGTCGTCCGCGGTGTACTCGGAGTCCACCGGGGCCTCCCGCAGCGCCGTCCGCGGGACCTCCACCGAGAGCAGCTTGGCGTCCTCGTCCGAGACGTTCGCCTGCGGGGCCAGCAGCGCGGCCGCGGCCGGCTTCTGGAACTGCTGGTAGGTCGCCTGGAGCGACTTGGCCAGCGGGGCCAGCTTGGCCTGCGAGTACAGGGCGCTGGCCACCTCGCCGGTGAAGCTGCTCAGCGTCACCTTGGAGCCGCCCGGCAGCGTGATCGGGCTGGTCCGCAGGTGGTCGCGGAGCTGGTCGAACTTGGCCCGGGTGTCGCCGTCGCCGAAAGCGCAGCGCGGGGCGCCGGCGGCCTGGCAGCGCTTGAGGAACTCGTCCAGGGCGATCTCGAAGCCGTTCGCCCGCTGGCGGTCGTACTCCATGCCGTTGTGCAGGCGCAGGTCCGGGTCGACGTTGCCGTCGACGATGATCGCGCGGACCTTGTTCGGGTACATGTTGGCGTACGTCGACCCGATCAGGGTGCCGTAGGAGAACCCGGCGAAGGTGAGCTGGGAGTCACCGACGGCGCGGCGCATCCGGTCGAGGTCGCGCACCACGTTGATGGTCGACATGTGCTCGATCAGCGGACCGGCGTTCTTGCTGCACGCGTCGCTGTAGTCCTGGTCCGCGTCCAGCGTCTCGTTGATCTCGGCCTTGGTGACGGGCACGCCGATCATGCGGTTGTTGACCGCGTCGGCGTCCTCCTGGGTCTTGAAGCACTTGAGCGGGTTGCTCCTGGCCACGCCGCGCGGGTCGAAGCCGACCAGGTCGAACTTGGACTGCACCTCGGCGCCGAAGCGGGTGGTCGTCGCCCACAGGTAGCCACTGCCGCCCGGGCCACCGGGGTTGAGGAACAGCGAACCGATCCGCTTCGACGGGTCGCTCGCCCGCCGCCGCATCATGGCGATGCCGACCTTCTCACCCGAGGGGTTGTCGTAGTCCAGCGGCACGGGGTAGACGGCGCAGTCGTAGATGCCGGGGTCCGGCTTGCTCGGGTCGGGGTTGCACGGCGTCCAGGCGACGGGGTCGACCTTCGCCTCGGCCAGGCCGGGGGCCTGGTCGATGGGCGCGGCCGACGCGGCGACGGCGGTGCCGGTGACAAGTGCGAGGGCGCAGGTGACTGCTCCGGCCAACGTGGATATGCGGGACAAGGAACCTCCTCGGTACTGAAAAGGGCGGCCCCAGCCTGTCAGCCGGAGATCTCCGTGGGAAGACCTGCGGGCGGCGTAATTCATCTAATCGAGAGGCAACACATCACGAAACATTCTGTGAATGAACCAACTTGACGGTTGATTGACCTGATGCCTGGTCATCCGGAGTCACCGATCGGCCGTCGACCGTCCGGGTTCGGCGAAGGCAGGCAGGCAGGCAGGGCCGCCCTGGGCGATTCCCCGCGCGCCCCGCCCCCCGGGAGCACCACTTTTGTGTGGCCGTCCGGGAGTTCGCGGTCGAGCCGCGCCGGTGCCGCCCGGCACTCAGCTCGCGGGCGCTCCCCGCAGGGCGGCCGCCACCAGCCCCTGGATCGCGTCGGCACCGGGCTCTCCGCCGCCCACCAGGTGCTCGAAGACCAGGCCGTCGACGCAGGCCAGCAGCGTGGCGGTCCGCCCGTCGGGGTCGACCACGCCCCGGGCGGCGAGGAAGGCGCGGACGGCGGCGCGCCCGGCGTTCTCGCGCGGGACGAGGATCTCGCGCAGTTCGGGGTCGCGCACGCTCTCCACCGCGCAGGCGTACCGGGCGAGCGAGCGCCGCCGACCGTCGCCGGACAACCTTTGCCGCATCAACTCGGCGATCCCGTCGGCCAGTTCCGCCTCCGACCGGACCGGCACCCGCTCCCCCATGGTGTGCAGCTCGCCCTGGTCCAGCTCCACCAGCCGCCGCACCAGCGCGGCGAGCAGCGCCTGCCTGGTCCGCAGGTAGGCCGAGGTGGTTCCGACCGGCAGCCCGGCCGCCGCGTCGACCGCCCGGTGGGTGAGTCCGCGCACGCCGAGGTCCGCCAGCACCCCGATCGCGGCGTCGGCCAACACCGTCCGCCGGTCCGGCCGCCCCGCATCGTCCCGCTTCTGGTCCTCGTTTCGCCGCATCCCCCCTTTCTACCGGGCCCGCCGCGCCCGTCGCGCACCCCCTCGGGCCGGACCGGCCCACGGCCCACGGCCCACGGCCGCCGAGCCCGACGCACCCCCGCTCGCCCGCCGACGGCCCCGTAGTACGCTCCTTCTACAGCTGTAGAAAGCAGCGAGGCGACACAGGAGGGACCGGGCATGAGCAACAACAGCGCGGTGGTGGTCGGGGGCGGGATCGGCGGACTGGCGGCCGCGATCGGACTCCGGCTGGCGGGGTGGGCGGTCACCGTGGTCGAGCGGGCGGCCGTCCTGGACGACGCCGGGGCCGGCATCTCCCTGGCCGCCAACGGGATGCGCGCGCTCGCCGCCCTCGGAGTCGGCGAGGCGGTCGAGGCGGCCGCCCGCCGCCAGTACACCGGCGGCACCCGGACCCCGGGCGGCCGCAGGCTCGCCGCCATGGACGGCGCGGCGCTGGAACGCGAGCTGGGCGCCCCGATCGTCGGGATCCCCCGCGCGGCCCTGCACCGCGTCCTGCGCGAGGCGCTGCCCGCCGAGTCCCTTGTCGTCGGCGCCGAGATGACCGGGGTGGACACCACCCAGCCGTTCCGGGTCCGGGTCGACCTCGGCGGCACCACCCCGGAGGCGGGCCACCCGAAGACGAACCGCCCACAGCCGGGCCACCTGGCGGCAGGCCACCTGGAGGCCGACCTCCTGGTGGCGGCCGACGGCATCAACAGCCGCCTCCGGCGCCACCTCTTCCCCGACCACCCCGGGCCGGCCTACAGCGGCTCGACGGTGCTGCGCGCGATCACCGAGCGCCCGATCGACGGCCTGAAGGCGGACTTCGAGCTGACCTGGGGCCACGGCGCGGAGTTCGGCCACATCGCCTTCCCGGACGGCACCGCCGAGTGGCACGCGGTCCTGAACGCCCCGGCCGGGGTCCGCTACCCGGACCCGTTGACCGAGGTCCGCCGCCGCTTCGCGCGCTGGCACGAGCCGATCCCCGCACTGCTGGCCGCGACCCGGCCGGAGGCGGTCCTGCACCACGACGTCAACGAGCTGGCCACCCCGCTGCCGTCCTACGTCTCGGGCCGGATCGCCCTGCTCGGCGACGCGGCGCACGCCATGACGCCCCACCTCGGCCAGGGCGCCTGTCAGGCCCTGGAGGACGCGGTGACCCTGGCGGCGGCGCTCACCGAGACCCGGACGGTCGAGGGCGCGCTCGCCCGGTACGACGCGGTCCGCCGCCCGCGCAGCCAGACCGTGGCCCGCGACGCCCGCCGGGCCGGCCGGATGGGCCAGCAGCTCGCCCACCCCCTGGCGGTCGGCCTGCGCAACGCCGCGATCCGGCTCACCCCGCCCGGCGCGATGGTCCGGACCGTCCTGCGGCACGCCGACTGGACGCCGCCTCGGATCGCTCCCCGTGCCGCCTAGGCAAGAGCCCGCGCCCACACTTGACCGGGAATCAGGTTAGGCGCCATATTACTTCTCGTGACCCAGCACCCCGAGAGCGGCTCGGCCGCCCCCAGCCTCGACCAGGCGCGCCGCCAGATCGCCCGCTACGGCCTCACGGCCGATCCGCAGGCGATCCTGGTCGCGACCCGGCTGATGGCGGCGGGCGCCCGGCTCGGCCAGGCCGGCGAGGTGCACTTCGGCCGCTTCGGCCTCTCCACCGGACGCTACCGACTGCTGGCGGACCTGGAGGACCACGGCGGAGAGAAGTCCCCCTCCCAGCTCGCGGCGAGCCTGGGCGTCTCCCGGGCGACCGTGACCGGCCTGGTCGACGGCCTGGAGCGGGAGGGCCTGGTGGCCCGGCGGCCGTCCACCGAGGACGGCCGCGGCAACGTGGTGATCCTCACCGCGCGCGGCGCCGACCGCCTGCGGGAGCTGGCACCCGAGCACTTCGCCCGGATGCAGGCACTGGTCGGAGGCCTGACCGTCGAGGAGCGCGGCACCTTCCTGGACCTGCTGGCCCGGGTGGTCGCGGGCATGGACGCACTCACCGAGGACTGACCCACCCCGGGGCGGGCCGCAATCCGGCGGCCCGCCTCCCTTCAGCCCCAATAGTTAGGCACCTAAGTACAAGCAAATGCTTAGGCACCTAACCATGATGCCTGGCGCAGCCGGCCTCAGCCGGGCCCGACTGCCCACGAGCGAAAGGAAGAACCGACCCATGAGCAAGAAAGCCCCCGGCGCTCCCCCGCCCTTCGTCCTGTGGCGCGAGGTCCTGGTCGCCTACGCCATGCCCGCCGTCACCGCCGGGGCCGGCGGAGCCGTCACCGGCCAGCCGCAGCTGGTGGCCGCCGCGCTCACCACCATCGGCGGCACCTCCGCACTGGTGGCCGCCACCCTCGGCGCCACGCTGCGCCGCCGCCCCGTCCGCACCCGGCCCGCCCGGACCCCGCGCGTGCTCGCGGCCGCCGCCCTCGGCCTGGCCGCCGCCGCGCTCGGTCTGGCGGTCGGCCTCGCCGCCGCCCGCTGGCTGCCGCAGCTCCCGGCGCTCACCGACAGCCCGTGGCCGAAGCGACTGCCGATCGACCTGCCGGTCTCCTCGGCGATCGCCGCCACCATCACCACCTGGCGCTGGCGCGGCAGCCGCCCGACCCGTGCCGCGCAGCACCGACTCCTCGCCACACCCCAACCCGAAAGGCAGACGTCATGATCGTCATCATGGGCGCCGCCGGCGCCACCGGCGGCGCCACCCTGCGCAGCCTCGCCGCCCTCGGCGCACCGAGCCGCGCCCTCAGCCGCGACCCCGCCCGGCTGGCCGCCACCCTCGACGAGCGCACGCTCGCCCGGACCACCGTCCTCCCGGCCGACGCCGCCGACCCCCTCTCCCTGCGCACGGCCTTCCGCGGGGCGCACCACCTCTTCCTCACCATGGCCAACGGCCCCCAGCAGGTCCGGTACGAGCTGAACGCGATCGAGGCGGCGGTCGACTGCGGCGTGGAGCACGTCGTCAAGGTCTCCGCACCCGCCGCCGAGCCGGGCTCCCCCGTCGCCGTCTCCCGCGGCCACCACCTGATCGAGGAGCGACTGCGGTCCTCCGGCATCACCACCACCGTCCTGCGACCGTACGCGTTCATGCAGAAGCTGCTGCTCCTGGCGCCCGGCATCGCCGTCGCCGGGCTGGTGCACGGCGCGATGGGGCAGGCACGGTGCAACTACGTGGACGTCCGGGACATCGGGGAGGCCGCCGCCGAGGTGCTCACCCGCCCCGAGCTGGCGGGCGGCACCTATCCGCTCACCGGCGGACGGGCCTACAGCCACCCCGAGCTCGCCGCGCTGCTGGGCGAGCTGCTCGGCCGGCCGGTCCGCTACCTCGACCTGAGCCCGTCCGAGCTGCACGCCCACCTGGTCGGCCGGGCCGGGATGCCGGACTGGCTGGCCACCCACGTTGTGGAGATCCAGCAGCTCGCGGTGGTCCGCAAGGAGACGCCGGACGACACCTTCCTCCGCCTCGCCGGACACGCTCCGCGTACCCTGGAAGCCTTCCTCGGCGAGAACCTGCACCGGTTCCACTGACCGTCGGGCACGGTGGCGGGCCGGGCCCGAACCCGGGGTTTCCGGCCCGGAAGAGCCCGACCCGCCGCTTCCGCCTCCCGAAGGGAGCAGCATTCGCTGTGGTGTGGATCACGGTCGAAAAATCGACCTGACGATCCGTCAATTCGACTGACGTCCCGTCACATCAATGACAAGAAGGCTCAGTTATTGGCTGACGAACTGTCAGATTCGGCCGTTCCGACGCCAGTTGGCCCGAGTTTCCGGTCCTGCCCGGTCGCCGTGCCGGGGCTACCATCAGTCGGGTTGTCCGCTCCGGCCCCGGAGTGGGATCACCCGGTCAGGCGGTGTTCCCACCGCCCCAGGGGCCGGGCATCGGTCGGAACGGGGCGAGGACGAGGAGCGAACGGCTGCCATGACAGCTGAACCGAGCCACCCGGAGCAGTACGCCACGCCACCGCAGGAGCCGACGGCGCAGGAACCGACGGCACAGGAACCGGCCCCGCAGGAGCCGGCCCCGCAGGCCGCGCAGGCCCCGCAGGCCGCACCCGCCCAGCCCGAGCAGGCGCTCGCCCTGTTCCCCGGCCGCCCCGCCGCCGCCCCGCGCACCCTGGTCGACGTGCTGGACGCCACCGTGCGCGCCCACCCCGACGAGCCCGCCCTGGACGACGGGCACACCGTGCTCAGCTACCGCGCGCTGGCCGCCGAGGTCGACCGGCTGCGCCGCCGGCTGGCCGCCGCCGGGATCGGCGCCGGCGACCGGGTCGGCGTGCGCGTCCCCTCCGGCACCAACGACCTCTACGTCTCGATCCTCGCGGTGCTCGCCGCCGGGGCCGCCTACGTCCCGGTGGACGCCGAGGACCCGGACGAGCGCGCCGAGCTGGTCTTCGGCGAGGCCGCCGTCGCCGCCGTGCTCGGCGCCGGGCACGGCCTGGCGACCACCGGTGAGCGCGCGCCCGCGCTGGAGCGCCGCCCCACCCCGGCCGACGACGCCTGGATCATCTTCACCTCCGGGTCGACCGGCAAGCCCAAGGGTGTGGCCGTCACCCACCACAACGCCGCCGCCTTCGTGGACGCCGAGGCCGCGCTCTTCCTCCAGGAGGAGCCGATCGGCCCCGGCGACCGGGTGATGGCCGGCCTCTCGGTGGCCTTCGACGCCTCCTGCGAGGAGATGTGGCTGGCCTGGCGGCACGGCGCCTGCCTGGTACCGGTCCCCCGCTCCCAGGTGCGCAGCGGCGCCGACCTCGGCCCCTGGCTGGCCGAGCAGGAGATCACCGTGGTCTCCACCGTCCCGACCCTGGCCGCGCTGTGGCCGGCCGAGGCGCTCAACGAGGTGCGGCTGCTGATCTTCGGCGGCGAGGCCTGCCCGCCCGAGCTGGTGCAGCGCCTGGTCACCGAGGGCCGCGAGGTGTGGAACACCTACGGCCCCACCGAGGCCACCGTGGTCGCCTGCGCCGCCCTGCTGACCGGCGACGGCCCGGTGCGGATCGGCCTGCCGCTGGACGGCTGGGACCTCGCCGTGGTGGACGAGGCCGGTGTGCCGGTCGCCCCCGGCGGCACCGGGCAGCTGGTGATCGGCGGAGTGGGCCTGGCCCGCTACCTCGACCCGGAGAAGGACGCCGAGAAGTACGCCCCGCTGCCCTCGCTGGGCTGGGAGCGCGCCTACCGCAGCGGCGACCTGGTCCAGGCCGACCCGGCCGGCCTGCTGTTCCTCGGCCGCACCGACGAGCAGATCAAGCTGGGCGGCCGCCGGATCGAGCTGGGCGAGGTCGACGCGGCCCTGCAGGCCCTGCCCGGCGTGGCGGGCGCGGCGGCCGCGGTGCGGACCGCGCGCGGCGGCAACCAGCTGCTGGTCGGCTACCTGGTGGTCCAGGACGGCTTCGACCGCGAGCTGGCCGTCGAGCGGCTGCGCGCCGAGCTGCCCGCCGCCCTGGTACCGCTGCTGGCGACCGTCGAGACCCTGCCCACCAGGACCTCCGGCAAGGTCGACCGCAACGCCCTGCCCTGGCCGCTGCCCGAGCTGGAGACCGCCGGCCCGAGCGAGGAGCTGTACGGCACCGAGGCCTGGCTGGCCGAACAGTGGGCGGAGATCCTGGGCATCAAGGTCGGCGGCCCGCGCGACGACTTCTTCGCGATCGGCGGCGGCAGCCTGGCCGCCGCCCGGCTGACCACCCTGCTGCGCACCCGCTACCCGAGCGCGGCCGTACTGGACATCTACCAGAACCCGACGCTGCGCAAGCTCGCCCGGCACCTGGAGCGCACCGCCGGCGACAGCACCGAGGCCAGGACGATCGCCCTGGTCCCGACCAGGGCCAAGCTGCTCCAGCTGCTCCTGCTGATCCCACTGTTCACCGTGGTCGGCCTGCGCTGGACGGTCGCCCTGCTGGCCGCCGGGAACCTGCTCACCCACCTCGGCGACTACCCGTGGGCACCCACCGCCTCCTGGTGGTGGGTCGGCGCGGGCGCGCTCGCGCTGTACACCCCGCCGGGGCGGCTGGCCATCGCGGCCGGCGGCGCCCGGCTGCTGCTGCGCGGCCTGCGCCCGGGCAGCCACCCGCGCGGTGGCTCCGTCCACCTGCGGCTGTGGACCGCCGAGCGGCTCGCCGAGCTGAGCGGCGCGGACTCGCTGTCCGGCGCCTGGCTGGTGCGCTACGCCCGGGCGCTGGGCGCCAAGGTCGCGCCCGAGGTGGACCTGCACTCGCTGCCGCCCGTCACCGGGATGCTGAAGCTGGGCCGCGGCTGCGCGGTCGAGGCCGAGGTCGACCTGTGCGGCTACTGGCTGGACGGCGACCGGCTGCTGATCGGCCAGGTCAAGATCGGTTCCGGTGCCGTGGTCGGCACCCGCTCGACGCTGCTGCCCGGTGCCCGGGTCGGCAAGCGCGCCCAGGTGGCGGCCGGCTCCAGCGTCACCGGCCACGTGCCGACCGGCCAGCGCTGGGGCGGCGCGCCCGCCGTCAAGCTGGGCCGCGCCGAGCGCGCCTGGCCCAAGGAGCGCCCGGTCCGCCGGGCCGGCTGGGCCTCGCTGTACGGCGCCAGCGGTGCCGTGCTCAGCCTGCTCCCGGTGCTGCCCGCGCTCGCCGCGCTGGCCGTGCTGTCCCGGTTCGTCGACCAGGGCGCGGCCCTCGGCCCGGCGCTCGGCGGCGCGCTGCTCGGGCTGCTGCCCGCCACGCTGGCGTTCGGCGCGGTGTACGCGGCGCAGCTGGTGGTGCTGGTCCGGCTGCTGAGCACCGCCCTGGTCCCCGGGACACACCCGCTGCACGGCCGGGTCGGCTGGCAGGCGTGGACCGTCACCCAGCTGATGGACCGGGCCCGCGAGGTGCTGTTCCCGCTCTACGCCGGGCTGGTCACGCCGCTGTGGCTGCGCGCCCTCGGGATGCGGGTCGGCCGTGGCGCGGAGGTGTCCACGGTGCTGGCGCTGCCCAGTCTGACCACGGTCGGCGACGGCGCGTTCCTGGCCGACGACACCCTGATCGCCCCGTACGAGCTGGGCGGCGGCTGGGTGCGGCTCGGCGAGGCGAAGGTCGGCGAGCGGGCGTTCCTCGGGAACTCGGGGATGACCGCGCCGGGCCGCTCGGTGCCCAAGCGCGGCCTGGTGGGCGTGCTGTCCGCGACGCCGGCGAAGGCGAAGAAGGGCGGCTCGTACCTGGGCATGCCGCCGATGCGGCTGCCGCGCTCGGCGGACCAGGCCGACCAGAGCCTGACGTACGAGCCCCCGGCCCGGCTGCTGTGGGCGCGCGGGCTGGTCGAGGTGGGCCGGCTGGTGCCGGTGCTGGCTTCGGGGGCGCTGGGCATGCTGACCGTGGCGGCGCTGTGCTGGCTGGCGGCCGGCTCGCCGCTGACCGCCGCGCTGCTGTCGGGCCTGGTGCTGCCGGCGGCCGGTGTGCTGGCCTGCGTGGTCGCGGTGGCGGCCAAGTGGCTGCTGGTCGGACGGTTCCGGGCGGTGGAGCACCCGCTGTGGAGCGGCTTCGTGTGGCGCAACGAGCTGGCGGACACCTTCGTGGAGATGCTGGCGGTGCCGTGGCTGGTCGGTGCGGTGCCCGGCACCCCGGTGCTGAACCTGTGGCTGCGCTCGCTCGGCGCGCACGTCGGGCACGGGGTCTGGTGCGAGAGCTACTGGCTGCCCGAGGCGGACCTGGTCACCCTGGGTGACGGGGTCACCATCAACCGGGGCTGCGTGGTACAGACGCACCTCTTCCACGACCGGATCATGCGGATGGATACTGTGGTCCTCCGCGAGGGCGCCACCCTGGGCCCGGGCGGCATCGTGCTGCCCGGCAGCACGGTGGGCGCGCGCAGCACGCTGGGCCCGGCCTCGCTGGTGATGCGCGCCGAGTCCGTCCCCGCCGACACGCGGTGGCTGGGCAACCCGATCGAGGCGTGGCAGACCGCGCCGTGACCACCTCCCCGTCCCCCCGTCCCGGCCCGCAGGAAGCGCACGCCCCCGTGAAGCCCAAGCACGTCCCCGCGGCCGCCGGTGCCCCGGACCCGTACTTCCCGACCAGCGGCGACCACCGCTACCGGGTGCACCGCTACGAGCTGGCGCTGGACTACCAGCCCGGGCCCAACCGGCTGGCCGGCTCGGCCCGGCTGAGCGCGGTCGCGGACGCGGCGCTGGCGGAGTTCGCGCTCGACCTGGCCGAGTTCCGGATCGGCCGGGTACTGGTCGACGGCCGGGCCGCCCGCTACACCCACCGCGGCGGCAAGCTGCGGATCCGCCCCGCCAAGGCGCTCGCGCCGGGCGCGGCGTTCACCGTCGAGGTGCACTACACCGGCAACCCGCGCCCGGTGCGCAGCCCGTGGGGCGGCCTGGGCTGGGAGGAGCTGACGGAGGGCGCGCTGGTGGCGAGCCAGCCGGTCGGCGCGCCGTCCTGGTTCCCGTGCAACGACCGGCCCGCCGACAAGGCGACGTACCAGATCGCGATCACCACGGCGTCCCCGTTCACCGTGGTGGCGAGCGGCCGGCTGCTGGCCCGCACCACCAAGGCGTCCAGCACCACCTGGGTGTACGAGCAGAGCGCGCCCACCCCGACGTACCTGGTGACGGTGTCGATCGGGCACTACCGGCCGGTGCCGCTGGCGGTGCGCCCGGCGGTGCCGCAGACCGGCTACGTGCCGGAGCGGCTGACCGCCGCCTTCGCCCGGGACTTCGCCCGGCAGCCGGAGATGGCGGCCTACTTCGGCGAGGTCTTCGGCCCGTACCCGTTCGGCGAGTACGCGGTGGTCGTCGCCGACGAGGAGCTGGACGTCCCGGTGGAGGCGCAGGGCGTCGCCACCTTCGGCACCAACCACCTCGGCGGCGGCTGGGAGCGCGAGCGGCTGATCGCCCACGAGCTGGCCCACCAGTGGTTCGGCAACAGCGTCACGATCGCCGACTGGCGGCACATATGGCTCAACGAGGGCTTCGCCAAGTACGCGGAGTGGCTCTGGTCCGAGCACGCCGGCGGCCCGGGCGCGGCCGTGCACGCCGCCGCCGCGCACCGGCTGCTGGCCGGGCTGCCGCAGGACCTGCGGCTCGGCGACCCGAGCCGGAAGCTGATGTTCGACGACCGGCTGTACCAGCGCGGCGGACTGGTGGTGCACGCGCTGCGGCGGGTGCTCGGCGACGACGCGTTCTTCGCGATGCTGCGGGACTGGACGAGCGCCAACCGGCACGGCGTGGTCTCCACCGACGACCTGCGCGCCCACGCCGCCCGGTACACCACCGCCCCGCTCGGCCCGCTCTTCGAGGCCTGGCTGGAGCGGCCGGAACTGCCGCCGCTGCCGGACTGACCGTCCCGGCCGATCGGGTTGGTGGGGCGGTCGATCGGGGCGGGTGGCTCGGGAGGGGGCTCGGGGCGGGTGGAACGGGGCCGGAGCCGGGCATGCCGGGGTAATTCGGTCGGCCCCGCGTCCGGGCTGGACTACTGTCCGTTCACATGTCGATGAGTCCAGAAGCCCACATGACCGACCTGCCCGCCGAGCTGCTGCCCGCCACCCGCCGCGCGCTGCTTCACCGGCTCGCCGTCGCCCAGGCCGAGGGGCGCACGCCCTCGATGGTCGCCGGGGTGCTGCGCGACGGACGGCCGGTGTGGAGCGGCGCCCGCAGCATGATCGACGGGCACGCGCCGACCCCCGACGTCCAGTACCGGATCGGCTCGCTCACCAAGACCTTCGTCGCCGTGCTGGTGCTCCGGCTGCGCGACGAGGGCCTGCTCGACCTCGCCGACCCGCTCTCCCGCCACCTGCCCGGCACCCCCGCCGACGACGCGACCATCGCCCAGCTGCTCTCGCACTCCTCGGGCCTGACCGCGGAGACCCCGGGCCCCTGGTGGGAACGGACCGACGGCGCGCTGCGGCCCGGCCTCGACGACATCCTGGAGGCCGAGCGGCCGCTGAAGCACCCGGCCGGGCGGGTGTACCACTACTCCAACCCCGGCTACGCGCTGCTCGGCGCGCTGGTGGCGAAGCTCCGCGGCGAGCCCTGGGGCGAGGTGCTGCGCCGCGAGGTGCTCGCCCCGCTCGGGATGGAGCGCACCACGCTGCTGCCCGAGCACCCGCACGCCGGGGGCTTCGCCGTCCACCCCTGGGCCGACGTCCTGCTGCCCGAGCCGCTCACCGACACCGGACTGATGGGCCCGGCCGGCCAGCTCTGGTCCACCATCGCCGACCTGGCCCGCTGGGCGGCCTTCCTGTCCGCCGGTGACGACAAGGTGCTGTCCGCCGACACCGTCGCCGAGATGCGCCGACCGGCCGTCGCCCCGGACGACGCCGAGTGGATCGGCGGCTACGGCCTCGGTCTGCAACTGCGCCGCCACGAGGGCCGGTTGCTGTACGGGCACACCGGCTCGATGCCCGGCTTCACGGCGGGCCTGTGGATCAGCGAGTCCGACGGCCTGGCCGCGTACGCCCTCTCCAACGTGACCAGCGGCGCCAGCGCCGCCGCGCTGGCCGCCCAGCTGCTCGCGCTCACCGCCGAACTCGAGCCCCGGCTGCCCCAGCCGTGGCGCCCGCTGGCCGAGGTGGACGCGGAGCTGCTGGAGCTCACCGGCCCCTGGTACTGGGGCGCCATGCCGGCCGCCCTGCGACTGCGGCCCGGTCGGGTCCTGGAGCTCACCCCGTTCACCGGCGCCGGCCGGGGCTCGCGCTTCCGGCCCGAGGCGGACGGCACCTGGACGGGTGTCGAGAACTACTACGCGGGCGAGACCCTGCGGGTGGTCCGCCACCCCGACGGCGCCGTCAGCCACCTCGACGTCGGCTCCTTCGTCTACACCCGCGAGCCGTACGGCCCGGCCGGCGCCGTCCCGGGCGGGGTCGACCCGGAGGGCTGGCGGGTGTTCTGAGCCGCGCGTCGCGACCGTGACGGCCACGGCGTGCCGACGACGTGAGGCTGGGCGTGACGGCCGGGCGTGACAGCCGGGCGTGACGGCGGAGACGTGACAGCGGGGGCGTACGGTGCGGCCGTACGCCCCCGCGGCAGGTGTTGTCCACCCCCGGCAGGCGAGCGCCCGATGCCGGTCAAGTGACCACCGGGCCACGGGTGTTCCCATTCAACAGGTGCACATCTGCGCTCCTCCGGGCCGCAACATAAATGCCAACCGATTCGGAGAGACATACGGGGACCGGTTCGCGTCCATGCCCAACCGCCTGCGGACCGGGACGGTGCCCTGGCGATCCACGGCACCGCCGATCGTGCTGCCCTGGAGGGTCCGCCATGACCACCGTCCCCACGTACGCTCCGTCCGCAGTCACCACCACCCACGACGCCCCGGCGGTCCCCGCGCCTCGCCCCCAGCCCGCCGCCCCGGCCGCGTACACCGTCTCCCTCGCCCGCGACGAGGACGACGTTCGCGCCGCCCAGCGGCTGCGCCACCAGGTCTTCGGCGCCGAACTCGGCGCCGTGCTGCACAGCCCGGTCGCGGGCCTGGACGTCGACCCGTTCGACGAGTACTGCGACCACCTGCTGGTCCGCGAGGGCGAGCAGGGCACCGTCATCGGCACCTACCGGCTGCTGCGGCCCGAGGCCGCCCGCCGGGCCGGCCGGCTGTACTCCGACGGCGAGTTCGACCTCTCCGCGCTCGCGCCCGTCCGCCCGGGCCTGGTCGAGCTCGGGCGTTCCTGCATCCACCCGGACCACCGGGGCAACGGCGCCGTCATCAACCTGATGTGGGGCGGCATCGCGCGCTACCTGGCCGACACCGGCAACACCTGGGTCGGCGGCTGCTGCTCGATCGAACTGGCGGACGGCGGCGCCACCGCGGCCCGCGTCTGGGACACCGTCAGCGCCAAGTACCTGGCGCCCGAGGAGTACCGGGTCACCCCGCACCGGCGCTGGGACGCCACCGGGGTGGCGCGCGCCGAGCGGGGCGCGCTGCCGGCCCTGCTCCGCGGCTACCTGCGGCTGGGCGCCTGGGTCTGCGGCGAGCCCGCGTACGACCCGGACTTCGACTGCGCCGACCTGTACGTGCTGCTGTCGCTGGAGCGCACCGACCCGCGCTACCTGCGGCACTTCCTGTCCGGCGTACCCGCCTCGGGCGCCTCGTCATGAGCGTCTGGCTGCCCACCGCGACCTGCCGGCCCGAGACCTGCCTGGCCGACGCCTCGCCGGAGGTGTCCCACCCCCGGCGGGCGCTGCGGCTGACGGCCTGTCTGGCGGCGCTGCTGGCGGGGATCGTGCTCATCCCGCCGGCCCGGCTGGTCCCGTACGGCGCCCGGATCCGGCTGGTCCGGTTCTGGGCGCGGGTCGTGCTGCGCAGCCTCGGGGTGACCGTCCACCTCGCCGGGCCCGGCGGACCGGGTTCCGGCGGGCCCGGCTCCGGTCGGCCCGGTCTCGGCGGGTCTGGCTCCGGCGGGCCTGGCTGCGGTCGGCCCGGTCTCGGCGGGTCTGGCTCCGGCGGGCCTGGCTCCGGTGGGTCGGCTGCCGGCTCGGGCGGCGGGGTGCTCGTGGTGGCCAACCACGTGTCCTGGCTGGACATACCGTTGCTCGCCGCCGGGCGGCCGGGCCGGTCGCTGGCCAAGACCGAGGTCCGGCAGTGGCCGGTGCTCGGCCCGCTGATCGCCCACTGCGGCACCGTCTTCCTGGACCGCGACCGGCTGCGGACGCTGCCGGACACCGTGGCGGCGGTGGCCGGGGTGCTGCGCTCCGGGCAGCCGGTGATCGTCTTCCCGGAGGGGTCGACCTGGTGCGGGCGGGAGAGCGGCCGGTTCCGGCCCGCGCTGTTCCAGGCGGCGGTGGAGGCGGGGGCCGACGTCCAGCCGGTGACGATCCGCTACCGGCTGGCGGACGGGCGGCCGACCAGCGTGCCCGCGTTCATCGGGGACGACGGGCTGCTCACCTCGCTCGCCCGGGTGGTCGCGGCCCGCGGGCTGGTCGCCGACGTGACCTTCCTGCCGCCGATACCGCCGCCGGGCCCGCAGCCCAGCCGGGCGGGCGCCCGGCGCGAGCTGGCCCGCAGGGCACAGGCGGCGATCGAAGACATCCGCTGACGGGACACCGGTGAGACCGCCGGTCGTGGTCGGCCGGTTCCGGTCGCCGGTCGCGGCGACAGGTCGCGGCGGCAAGGTGTGGCGGCAAGGTGTGGCGGCGGGTCACGGCGGCAGTGTGCGCGGCAGGTCAGGTGGAGCGGGCCCCGGCCGGCTCCGCCGGTCGCGGACGGACGGGGTCCGACGGCGCGATCGGACGGGACCGGCCGAGCAGGACGGCGACCAGGACGGCCGTGGCCAGGAGCGCGAGCGCCCCGCAGCGCGCGGCGAGGTGGATGCCGTCGACGAAGGCGCCGTCCACCGCCTCCTGGAGCGGCCCTGGCAGGGCCGCCGCGCCGCCACCGCCGTGCACCGCACCGGTGGGGGCGTCCGCGACCGGGCCGACGGCCTCCGGCGGGAGGCCGAGCCGGTGCAGCGCGGCCGTCAGGGAGTCGGTCAGCCGGTTGGTCAGGACGGCGCCCAGCACCGCGATCCCCAGCACGCCGCCGAGTTCGCGCAGGGTGTTGATGGCCGCCGAGGCCATCCCGGTCTGCGCCGGGGCGACCCGCTGCATCACCCCGATCGACACCGGGGTGAAGGTGAGCCCCATCCCGAGGCCCATCGCGAACAGCGTCCACAGGTACTCCGGGTAGCGGGCGTGGTCCCCGTAGAGCGACAGTCCGCCGAGGCCGGCCGCACAGAGGACGAGGCCGAGCACCAGCGGCGGCCGCGGCCCGTGGCGGGCGGTCAGCCGGCCGGACAGAGGTGCGGCGACCACCAGCATCGCGGTCATCGGCAGCCCGGCGTAGCCCGCGGCGGCCGGGGACCAGCCGAGGGTGCCCTGCATCATCAGCGGCAGGAAGAACAGCGCGCCGAACATCCCGAAGCTGACCATGAACCCGCTGAGCAGCGCGCCGCCCAGCATCCCGTCACGGAACAGCCGCAGCTCCAGCATCGGTTCGGCGAGGCGCAGTTCGAGCAGCAGGAAGGCGAGCAGCAGCACGGCGGCGGCCACACCGCAGCCGAGCACCCGGGGATCGGTCCAGCCCCGGTTCGGGCCCTCGATCAGCGCGTAGACCAGCAGGCCCAGTCCGGCGGCGGACAGGGCGAGACCGCCGAGGTCGATCCGGCGGGCGCGCGGCGGGATGTCGGGGAGCACCCGGACGGCCAGCAGCAGTCCGGCGACGCCTATCGGCACGTTGATCCAGAACACGCTGGCCCAGCCGAGGTGTTCGACCATCGGGCCGCCGACCACCGGGCCGACCGAGAGGCCGAGCGCGGAGACCCCGGACCAGGTGGCGATGGCCTTGGCCCGCTCCTGCTCGTCGGTGAAGACGTGCCGCAGCAGGGCGAGGCTGCCGGGGGTGAGCAGCGCGGCGCCGACGCCCTGGAGCATCCGGGCGCCGACCAGCACGCCGATCGTCCCGGCGAGCGCGGCCCCGGCCGAACCGAGCGTGAAGAGGGCGAGGCCGAGCCGGAACACGCGGGTGCGGCCGTACCGGTCGCCGAGCGCGCCGCCGGTCAGCACGAAGGCCGCGTAGACCAGGCTGTAGCCCTCCGCGACCCACTGCAGGCCGCTGATTCCGGCGTCCAGGTCCCGGCCGATGCGGGGCAGGGCGTTGTTGACGATGACGTTGTCCAGCATGGACATGAACATGGTGACGCAGAGCGTGAGCAGCGCGAGCCGTCGGCGGCGGGCGCTCGACTCGTCCATGGATTCCCTCCCGGTCATGAGTCCCTAACAGTGTTAGGGGTCGATATGGCAGCCACAGCGTGCACCTAACGGTGTTAGATTGCAAACGGGAATCCACCGCGGGAATCCACCACGCAGCCGGAGGCGTCCGCACAGCCATGCCGCAGAACCACACCGACACACCCGGAACCGACGGCACGACACCCGCCGTGACCAGGGAGGCCCTCGCCCAGGCCGCACTGCGAGTGCTGGAACGGGACGGCCTGACCGGACTGTCCATGCGCAAGGTCGCCGCCGAGGTCGGCGTCAAGGCCGCCTCGCTGTACTGGCACGTCCGCAACAAGCAGGAGCTGCTCGACCTGCTCACCGACGCGGTGATGGGATCCGCCGAGCCCCCGCCGCGCGAGGGCGGCTGGCGCGAACAGTTCCACGAGTACTGCCGGCGCTACCGCCGGCTGCTGCTCGACACCCGGGACGCGGCCAAGGTCGTCGCCGGCCGGCTCGCCCCCGGGCCCAACCTGCTCGGGCTGATGGAGGACCAGCTGGACCGGCTCCGCGCGGCCGGCTTCTCCGACGCCGACGCCGCCATGGCCAACTACCTGCTGGGCGCCTTCGTCCAGGGCTTCGTGCTCCAGGAGCAGTCCCCGATCTCGGCCTCCGAGGTCCTCGGCACCAGCCGCCGGGACATCGCCGACGCCGCCGGAGACCTGTTCCGCGCCCTGCCCGCCGAGACCTTCCCCAACCTGGTCGACCTCGCCGACGACCTCACCGCCCCGAACATGGACGCCCGCTTCGAGTTCGGCGTCCAGCGGATCCTCGACGGCCTCGCGGCCCTGCTGCCACCGGAGCGGCGCTGACCCGACGCCGGGGTAGGCTCGCCGGGCCCGCCCGTACGACGACGGAGGAGTCACCCATGGCCGAGCCCTACCCCCTCTACGAGCCGTACGCGCAAGGCCTGTTGGACGTCGGCGACGGGCAGCGGATCCACTGGAACACCTCCGGGAACCCGGCGGGCAGGCCGGCCGTGGTGGTGCACGGCGGGCCCGGCTCCGGCCACAGCCCGGGCTCCCGGCGGTACTTCGACCCGGAGCGCTACCGCCTGGTCCAGTTCGACCAGCGCGGCTGCGGGCTCAGCCTCCCGTCCGCCGCCGACCCCTCGACCAGCCTGGAGCACAACACCACCGCGCACCTGATCGCCGACATGGAGCGGCTGCGCGAGCACCTCGGCATCGACAAGTGGCTGCTGTACGGCGGCTCGTGGGGCTCCACGCTGATCCTCGCGTACGCCCAGGCCCACCCGGAACGGGTCTCCGCGATCGTGATCTGCGGGGTCACCATGACCCGCCCCGAGGAGACCGACTGGCTCTACCGGGGCGTGGGCCGCTTCCTGCCCGGCCCCTGGGAGGCGTTCCGGGACTTCCTTCCGCCCGCCGACCGCGACGGGGACACCGCCGAACTGCTCGCGGCCTACAGCCGGCTGCTCGACAGCACCGACGAGTCGGTCCGGCGGGCAGCCGCCAACGCCTGGGCCACCTGGGAGGACGCGGTCATCTCGCACGAGACGCTGGGCAAGCCGAACGCGTACACCGACCGCCCCTCCGACGCGCTGATGGCCTTCACCCGGATCACCGCGCACTACTTCTCGCACCAGGCCTTCCTCGAGGACGGCCGGCTGCTGCGCGACGCCGGGCGGCTGGCCGGAATCCCCGGCGAACTGATCCACGGCAGGCTGGACCTCGGCGGGCCGCTCGACACCGCCTGGCAGCTGGCCAAGGCCTGGCCGGACGCCCGACTGACGGTCATCGACGAAGCCGGGCACACCGGAAGCCCGCGGATGGGGGAGGCGGTCCTGGCGGCGGTCGAGCGCTTCGCCTGAGCGGCCACGCGCCTCGGCTGAGCCGCCGGGAGCTTCGGCCGAGCCGCCGTGCGCCACCCCGGACGGTTGGGCCGTTCGTGCGAATGGTCCAGACCGAGTAAGCCCTACCATACGACGCATGATCGCCTATGCCCCAGCCGCCCTGTTCTTCCTGTTGTTCGGAATCGGGGTACTACGCGACCGCCGCCGCTTCAGCAACGCCGTCCTGCTCGGCATCGCCGTCTCCCTGCTCTCCCTCGCCCTGCTCGCCGAACTCCGCAAGGCGCCCAGCATGGTGATCACGCTCGCGGCGGCGGTCATCGTCCTCCTCCCCGCCCTCGGCACGGCGGCCCTGGTCTGGTTCCTGCTCGCCAACGGCCTGACCATGATCCGCAAGGAGGGCAGGCGGCCGGCCAACCTGCTGTCACTGCTCGCCGGGCTGGGCATCCTCGCGGTCATCGGGCTGCTGGTCGCGGCCCTCGTCTTCCACTCCCGGCAGCTGGCCGCCCTGGCCGGCGCCGCCGTCCTGGTCGTCGGCTACGTCTCCTTCCTGTTCACCTGCTTCGTCGGCTACGCCTTCCTGTACAGCCGCCACCGACCGCGCCGGGACGTGGACTTCGTGGTCGTGCTCGGCTCCGGGCTGATCGGCGGCGAGCGCGTCCCGCCGCTGCTGGCCAGCCGGCTGAACCGGGGCCGCGAGGTGTACGAGAAGCAGGCCGCCCGCGGCAACCCGCCCGTGCTGATCACCTCGGGCGGCCAGGGGCCGGACGAGAAGCTCCCGGAGTCCCACGCGATGGCCGACTACCTGGTCGAACGCGGCTTCCCCGAGGAGCACATCGAGCGGGAGGACCGCTCGCGCACCACCGAGGAGAACCTGCTGTTCAGCAAGGCCATCATGGAGCAGGCCAAGCCCGGCTACCACTGCGTCGTCGTCACCAACAACTTCCACGCCTTCCGGGCCGCGCTGCTCGCCCGTCAGACCGGCGTCAACGGCCATGTCTTCGGCTCACCCACCGCCCGGTACTACTGGCCGAGCGCGACCATCCGCGAGTTCGCCGCGATCTTCCTCTCGCACAAGCTGGTCAACTTCGGGATCTGCGGCTTCATCGCCCTCTGCGGGGTGCTCGCGGCCCTCTGAACCACCACGGGACCCTGGCTTCGCGCGCCTGCGGAGTCCCGTCGGGGGGGGGGGGGGGGGGGGGGGCGGCCGCCGGGCCCCCCCCCCCGGGGGGGGGGGGGGGGGGGGGGGGGGGGGGGGCGGGGGGGCCGGGGGGGGGGGGGGGTGGGGGCCCGGACGGCGGGGGAGCTCGGGGGGGGGGGGCCCCCCCCCCCCCCCCCCCCCCCGCGGCCCCGCGGGGCGGGGGGCGGCCGCGGGGGGGGGGGGGCCCCGGGCCCGCCGGCCCCCGGGGCCCCCCCCCGTTCCGGGGACGAGGCCGTTCCGGAGATGAGGCCCGTTCCGGAGACGAGGCCTGACCCGGAGACGACGAGGCCCGGTCAGGCAGTCGGACGGGGAGTCAGGATCGCGCAGGTGGTGGTGGCGTGGGCGTAGAGCCTGCCGTTCTCCGCGCCCACCACCCTGGCCTCGGCCGTGGCCATCGTCCGGCCCAGGTGCAGCACCACTCCCTCGCAGCGCAGCGGCCCCGAGTCGGCGAACAGCGGGCGCAGCATGTGAACGTTGAGCTGGGTGGTGGTGTAGCCCACCCCGGCCGGCAGCCTGCTCATCACCGCGCAGCCGAGCGCCGAGTCGAGCAGGGTGGCGAGGTAGCCGCCGTGCACGGTGTTCATCGGATTGTGGAGGTGGTCTCCGGGCTCGCCCTGGAACACCGCCGCCCCGGGCTTCACCTCGGTCAGGTGGAAGTCCATGGTGCTGCAGATCGAGGGCTCCGGGATCCGTCCGGCGATCCACTCCAGCAGGACGGCGGGACGGCACGACCATGGCGGTCCGCGCCATGCCCGGGCGGCGGACCCCGGATGACCGTCACATGGCACCGGGGCACCGGGCGCGCCACCCTGCACGGGACCGCCCCCCACTCCTCCCCCACCAAGGAGCCCCCATGCCACTGCGCCCCACCGCCGCGGCACTGCTCACCGCCGCCACCCTCGCACTCGGTGCCGCCGCCCCCGGCACGGCCGAGGCCTCCCCCGCCGTGGCCCCCGTGACGGCCTCCGCCGCGTCTCCCTCGCCCGGCGCCGCGGGCGGCAGCTTCCAGCAGGTCACCGGGTTCGGCACCAACCCGGGAAACCTCGCGATGTACACCTACACGCCCGCCGGACTGCCCAGTGGCGCGCCCCTGGTGGTCGCGCTGCACGGCTGCGTCCAGAGCGCCACCGACTACTACCGCAACTCCGGCTGGACCAAGTTCGCCGACCAGTACGGCTTCGCGGTGGTGTTCCCGCAGACCGGCAGTGCCAACAACAGCCTCTCCTGCTTCAGTTGGTTCGACGCGAGCAAGGCCGCCCGGGGCGTCGGCGAGGCCAGGTCGGTGGTCGAGATGGTCACCAAGGCCGAGTCCCTGTACGGCTCGGACGCCCACCGGGTGTTCGTCACCGGGCTCTCGGCCGGCGGCGGGATGGCCGCCGACCTGTTGGCCGACTACCCCGACGTGTTCGCCGGCGGGGCGATCGATTCCGGACTGCCCGCCCACTGCGCCACCAGCCAGGCCGCCGCCTCGGGTTGCCAGAACTCCGACCAGGGGCTCACCCCGGCCCAGTGGGGCGACAGAGTCCGGTCCGCGTACCCGGGTTACACCGGGCCGTGGCCCCGGGTGGCGATCTGGCAGGGCACCGCCGACACCGTGGTCAGGCCGGTGAACGCGACCGAGCTGCGGGACCAGTGGACGAACGTCCAGGGCATCGGCCGTCAGCCGAGCAGCACCCGGAGCCTCCCCGGCGGCACCACCCAGGAGCTCTACGCCGACGCGAGCGGAAAGCCCGCCGTGGCCCTGTTCACGATCAGCGGGATGGGCCACGGCCTGGCCGTCCACCCCGGGGCCGGGGCCGACCAGTGCGGGGTGACCGGCGCCTACTTCCTCGACACGATCTGCTCCGCCTACCACACCGCGCAGTTCTGGGGGCTGGACGGCGGCTCCGGCCCCACCGACCCGGGGCTGCCGGCCCCGACCGGCCTGACCGCGACCGCGGCCGCCGGGTCGGTCGCCCTCGGCTGGCAGGCCGTCAGCGGCGCGGCCTCGTACCAGGTCTTCCGCAACGGCACCCAGGTCGGCAGCGCGAGCGGCACGGCCTTCACCGACACCGGGCTCACGGCCGGCACCACGTACAGCTACACCGTGGCGGCGGTCGACGCGTCCGGCGCGGCGGGTGCCCGGTCGGCGGCGGTGACGGCGACCACCCCGGGCGGGGGCACGCCCCAGTGCTTCACCGCCAGCAACTACGACCAGGTCCTGGCCGGCCGCGCCACCCAGAGCGGTGGGCTGACCTACGCGCTCGGCTCGGGCCAGAGCATGGGGCTCTGGAACACCTTCGTCACCCACACCCTGAAGCAGACCGGCCCGGGCTACTACGTGCTCGCCGACGGCCAGTGCTGAACGGGCGGCAGCCGGCGCGCCACCGAGCAACGCCGCGACGGCCCGCCTCGCCACGCCCGCCATAAGGCTCATCCCGCCCCCGCTTCCGCCCCCGCCCGGAGCCCGGCGAACAGGTCGGTCTCGATCCCGCCTGCCCGGGCCACCCCGGCCGCCGCGCCGGCCTCCGGCACCAGGCTCCGGGCCAGGTGGTAGTCCTCGGTCGGCCAGACCTCGCGCTCGATGTCCCGCGGGTGGGCCATGAAGGCCACGCCCGGCTGGACCTGGGTGGCGTGCGCCAGCATCGCCGCGTCCCGTACGGCGAACTGCTCGGCGCACGCGATCCGGGTGGTGGTGGCCAGGGCCGGCGGGGTGTCGGGCCAGCCGGCGAGCAGCTCCCCCATCTCCGAGGGCACGCCCCGTTCCGTCATGCCCTCGTGCAGGGCCTGGAACCAGGCCCGGGAGAGCGCCAGGTGGTAGTAGAGCTTGGACACCTGCCAGGGCTCGCCCAGCTCGGGGTGGAGCTCCGGGCCGGCGGCGGCCTCGACGGCCGCCACGGTGACCCGGTGGGTCATCACGTGGTCCGGGTGCGGGTAGCCGCCGGTCTCGTCGTAGGTGATCACCACCTGTGGGCGGAACTCCCGGATCAGTGCGACCAGCGGCGCCGCCGCGAGCTCCACCGGCTCGGCCGCGAAGCAGCCCTCCGGGAGCGGTTCGTCCGGGCCGGGCATCCCGGAGTCGACGAACCCGAGGAACCGCTGGCGCACACCGAGGATCTCCCGGGCGGCCGCCATCTCCTCGCGCCGGACGCGGGCGAGGTCGGCCCGGACCTCCGGCCGGTCCATGGCCGGGTTGAGGACCGAGCCGCGCTCGCCGCCGGTGCAGGTGGCGACCAGGACGTCCACCCCCTCGGCCGCGTACCGGGCCAGCGTGGCCGCGCCCTTGCTGGACTCGTCGTCGGGGTGCGCGTGCACGCTCAGCAGGCGCAGGCCGTCGGTGTGACGGGTGAACACGGGTACCTCCAGGGTCCGGGTGGCCGGGAACCGGCCGGTGATCGGGACGCGGCCGACGGTCAGTCGGCCCGGCGGGTGTTCGGGTAGAGCAGCGCCGGGGCGATGGCGAGCGCGGACAGGGCCAGCACCCACCAGAAGGTCTCGCCGAAGGCCGCACCCGGTTGGCCCGGGTGCCCGCCCTGCGCCTGCTGGAGCGCCAGCGTCAGCACGGCAGTGCCGAGCGCCCCGCCCACCCGGTTCAGCACGTTGACCGCACCCGCCGCCGCGGGCACCTGGTCCTTCTCGACGCTCCCGTACACCACCGCCAGGCCCGGGATCGCGATGATCCCCATGCCCGCGCCGCGCAGTGCCAGCGAGCCGGCGATCAGCCAGTCGGCCGGTTCGGAGCCGCTGCCCAGCTGGGTGAACGCGACCGTGCCGACCAGGGAGCAGGCGATGCCGATCATGATCAGCGGACGCGGCGCGAAGCGGTCGGTGATCCGGGCGGCGAGCATCGCGGTGACCGCCGTACCGAGGGCCTGCGGCGCCAGCAGCAGGCCGGCCTCCACCGCACCGGCGTGCTTCACCTGCTGGTAGTAGAGCGGCACCAGGAACATCGAGCTGTAGAGCGCGGCGCCCTGGAGGAAGCTGTTGGCCGTCGCCACGGAGAAGCCGCGCCGGGCGAACAGCCGCAGGTCGATCAGCGGCGTCCGGACACCGCCGCGCCCCACCCGCAGCGCGTGCCAGCCGTAGAGCGCCACCAGCACCACGCCCGCCGCCAGGGCGACCCTGCCGGCCGTCGCACCGTCACCGATCGTCGCGAGCCCGTAGACCAGCCCGGTCAGACCGGGCGAGAGCAGCACCAGACCGATCACGTCCAGCCGGGGCTTCGGAGCGTCCGACACCTCGTCAGCCGGCAGCCAGCGGGCGGCGAGCAGCAGGATCACCAGCCCGACCGGCACGTTCAGCAGGAACATCCACCGCCAGTCGAAGTGCTCCAGCACCAGCCCGCCGAGGATCGGCCCCAGGACCGGGGCCAGACTGATCGGCAGCATCAGCGTGCCCATCACCCGCCCGACCCTGGACGGCCCAGCCGCTTGTATGATGATCGCCTGGCCGAGCGGTTGAATCATCCCGCCGCCGATCCCCTGCAGCACCCGGAAGGCGATCAGACTGCCCGTCGACCAGGCCAGGCCGCACAGCGCCGATCCGAGCACGAACAGGACGACCGAGGCGAGCCACGCCCGCCGGCCACCGAAGCGACCGGCGGCCCAGCCCGAGAGCGGCATGGTCAGCGAGATCGCCAGCAGGTACCCCGTGGCCACCCACTGCACCGCCGCGATCGAGCTGTGCAGATCGCGGCCGACGGAGTCGATGCCGACGTTGACGATCGTGCTGTCCAACAGCGCGAGCACCGGCCCCAGCGCGAGCACCCCGCCCATCTTCCACAGGCCCGGCGGAATCGGCTCCGGCGCCTCCCCCCGGACTCCCCCCGGCCGGCCCTTCGCGGTGACGGATGTGCTCATGCGCCCTCCCCTGGTCGCCCTCGAGCGAGCCGCCCCCGAACGCGGACGCCCACTCGGGCAGCCCCTCCGGCTGCCTTGAGGAGAACTTAGGACGGACCCATCGACTGGGTCAAATCAAATTTCTGTGCTCGACCCAGTGAACTGCGCTACGCTCCCCCCATGACCGAATCCGGGACCACGCCGAACCTGCGCGAGCTCAACAAGCGCCGCACCCGCGAGGCGATCTCGCACGCCGCGACCAGACTCTTCGTCGAGCGGGGCTTCGACCGCACGACCATCGCCGAGGTCGCGGCCGCCGCGGGCGTCGCCAAGATGACCGTCACCAACCACTTCCCGCGCAAGGAGGACCTCTTCTTCGACCTGCACGAGGAGCTCGTCGCCCGGCTCGCCGGAACCGTCGCCGGGCGCGCGCCGGGCGAGTCCGCGCTCGCCGCGCTGCGCCGCGACTGCCTCGCCGGCCTCGACCGGCACGACGCCCGGCTCGGCTTCTCCGGCCCCGACTTCGCCCGCACCGTCTTCGACAGCCCGGCACTGGCCGCCCGACTGCGCGAGCTGCACGAGCAGGGCGAGACGGCGCTCGCCGAGGCACTGGGCGAGGCGGTGCACGAGAGACCCGTCGGCTTCGAGTGCCGGGTCGCCGCCGCACTGCTCGCCGCCGTCGACCGGGCGGTGTTCGCCGAGGTGTTCCGCCGCACCCTGGCAGGCGAGAAGCAGTCGGCGATCGCCGCCGCGGTGCGCCCCTCCGCGGTCCAGGCCTACGACCGTCTGGAGGGCGCCCTCGGGACTTTCGCCGTACGGGAGGCCTGAAGCGACACCCGAACACCGCGCCGCACCGGAACCCGGCACTCGAACCCTGCACCCACCAGGGGCCCCGGCGATCCGCCCCAGGTCGAGGCACCCTTGACGAAAGGTTGACCTGCTCACGGCAGAAGGTTGACGATCGCCGCCTCTATCGTCGGCCCATGCCCTCACAGCCCATCAGGCCCACCGCCCTGCCGGTCCTGCCCTACCGCAAGCCCACCCGGGGCCGGGACTACTGGGTCCTGGACAACGTGCTGCCCGACCCGGACGCCGTCCGCGAGCGCTGTCTGGCCCGCGGGGACTGGACGGAGGGCTACCCCCACCGCCCCGAGACCTGGCCCGGACTGCGCACCATGCCGGGCCTGGAGCCCGAGGAGCTGGCCCGGGTCGAGTCGCTGGTCCGCAAGGCCACCGGCGCCTCCCGACTCTGGGTGCAGAGCACCCCGGGCGGCGGCACGCTCAACCACAACTGCGTCCAGGTCGTCGGCGCCGGCGAGTCGGAGTCCCGCCCGCACACCGACTCCCGCGCGCTCTGCCGCTACGCCGCCGTCCTCTACCTCGGCCCCGGCGCCCCCAAGGACGCCGGCACCAGCTTCTACCGCCAGCAGTTCCCCGGCGGCCGCCTCGGCGGCAACCTGGTCGACGCCCCGCACAACAACCTGGTCGAGGCGCTCGGCACCCGCCGGGTGCCGGCCGACCACTTCACCGAGGACGTCCGCGTCCCCAACCGCTACAACCAACTGCTCCTCTACCACGCCAACCTGATCCACAGCGCCACCGGCTACTACGGCACCGAGCTGGTCGAGCGGCGGATGACGGCGGTCTTCTTCTGGATGGCCTGACCCCGCACGCCGCCTCCGCGCGGGCTGCCAACACCCCGGGACGACCGACCCACCCGCCCCTCACCCGGCCCCGACGTGCGCCAGGCTCGCCCTGGTCAGCGCCGCCGCCAGCCGGGCCGGCTCCCCCGGCCCGACCAGCGCCGCCAGCCCCTCCGGCTCACCGGGCAGCCCGAGCGTCCTCGCCTCCGCCAGCACCCGCTCGTCGAAGTACGGCCGCAGCGAGGGCCAGACCGCCTGCGCCTCGCGCCGGAAGATCCCGGCGCCGACCGGCCCGATCCGGGGGAACTCCCGGAGCAGCTCGCCGATCCGCTCCGACTCGCCGCCGGCCTCCTCCCGCAGCCGCCGCAGGTCACCGTGCCAGCGGTCGAGCAGCAGCTCGGCCCCCTGGCCGAGTGCGGTGGCGGTGCTCTCGTCGTAGCGCACGTAGTGGGCCCGGCCCAGGGCCGCGATGAGCGTCCCGCGCCTGGCGTCGGCCATGGCGCGCGGGGTCCGCAGCCCGGCGGCCGACAGCTCCCGGGCCGCGGCCGTGGCGGTGCCGGCGTTGATCCGCACCGAGCACAGCACGGTCAGGACGAGCAGACGGTAGAGCGGCGAGGGCTTGTCGCGCAGCGCGATCCCGGCCTCCTCCGCGTAGGTGCGGCCGAACCGGTCCAGCAGTTCGGCAACGGTCGGTTCCACGACCACCACCTCCCTCCCTCCACGCTTGCCCGGATTCGGGCGCCCCGCACCCGGGGAGGCTCGCCGCATGAGTGAGCGAAACGAGGCGGGCGCATGAGTGAGCGAAACGAGCGATTCATCACCGTACCCGCGACCGAGACCATCCGCCCCGACTGGGCCGCGATCGACGAGCTGCCCACGGTCGAGCTGCTCCGCCTGATGAACGCCGAGGACCGCACGGTGCCCGTCGCCGTCGCCGGGCAGCTGGAGCGGATCGCCGCCGTGGTCGACGCCGTGGCCGCCCGGATGGCTCGTGGCGGTCGGCTGGTCTACGCCGGCGCGGGGACGGCCGGGCGGCTCGGCGTGTTGGACGCCGTCGAGTGTCCGCCGACCTTCGGCACCGATCCGGCACTGGTCGTCGGTCTGATCGCGGGCGGGAGTCCGGCGGTCACGGCGGCCGCCGAGGGCGCCGAGGACCGCACGGACCTCGCCGAGGCCGACGTGGCCGCGCTCGCCCTCACCCCCGCCGACACCGTGGTCGGCATCTCCGCCTCGGGCCGTACGCCCTACCCGCTGGCCGCCGTCCGGGCGGCGCGGGCGGCCGGGGCGCTGACCGTCGGGCTGGCGTGCAACCGAGGGTCGGCGCTCGCGGCGGCGGCCGAGTTGGGCGTCGAAGTGGAGGTCGGCCCCGAGGTGTTGGCCGGATCGACCCGGCTCAAGGCGGGCACGGCGCAGAAGCTGGTGCTCAACCTGCTGTCCACGGCCGTAATGGTCCGACTAGGCCGGACGTACGGAAATCTGATGGTCGACCTCCGCGCCACCAACGACAAGCTGCGCGACCGCGCCCGACGGATCGTCGCCGAGGCGACCGGTGCCGACGAGGCGGCGATCGACCGCGCCCTGACCGCGACCGGCGGCCGGGCCAAGGACGCGATCCTGTCCCTGCTCGCGGACGTGGACGCCCCCACCGCCGCCCGCCTGCTCAAGTCCTCGGACGGACGGCTGCGCGAAGCCCTCCGCCACACCCGGCCGTAGCAGCGCCCCTCCCGCCACGCCCGGGCGTAGCAGCGTCCCTCCTGCCACGACCGGCCGCGGCAGCACCCTCCGCAAACGCCCGGCCGCTACCTCACGCCGACCGCACGTCCACCGACTCACCCCACCCGCACGTCCGCCGCCGCGACGACCTCGCCGAGGCGCGGAAAGTCCAGCTCCACCGACGCCCGGTGCTCCTCCGCCGTGAGCGCGGCCATCGCGTCCTCGACCAATACCAGCCGGTACCCGTGGTCGCCGGCCGCGCGGGCGCTCGACTCCACGCCGAGGTTGGTCGCGATCCCGGTGAACACCAGGGTCTCCACACCCCTCGCCCGGAGCAGCTCGTCCAGGCCGGTGCCCTGGAAGGCCCCGATGGTGCGCTTCACCACGACCTCGTCGGCCGCCGCCGCGACCTCCGCGACCAGCCCGCTCCCGGGCGGCTGCTCGGTGACGTTCGGCCGCTCGACCCGCACCGCGACCACGAGCGCGCCGACCGCCCGGAACCGCCGGGCCAGCTCCAGTGAGACCTCCACCACCTCCGAACCGGTGCGCGGCGCGAGCGGGTTGGCGACGATCCGGTCCATCAGGTCGATCAGGACCAGGGCCGTGCCGCGAGGGTCAAAGGTCGTCATGGGCGTCACGCTAGCCCATCGGACGTCAGGCTCCCGCCTCCCGCGCGATCTCCGCCCGGAACCCCTCGATCAGCACCCGCAGCCCGTACTCGAAGTCGGCGTCGTGGTCGGTCATCCGCAGCACGTCGACCGCCTCACGCAGCAACGGGAGTTCGCGCAGCGCCTCGTCGGGGAACGGCGGCCGCTCACGGTCCGCGGCATCCTGCCGCCAGGCCTGCTCCTCGGTGACCCAGCCCATGATGTACCGGTCGACGGTCAGCAGCAGCCGCAGTGCCGTGCGCGGGCGCAGCCCGGCTCCACACAGGGCACCCAACTGGGCTTCGACCGCCGGGAGTTCGTCCTCGGTGGGCAGGGTGCCGGCGTGCACCCGGGCGCCGTCGCGGTAGGCGAGCAGGGCGTTCCGCTTGGCGCGGGCGTCGGCGGCGATCCACTCGGGCCAGTGCGCCGGGTCGGGTTCGCGGTCGGGCGGGAGGGCCTCGGCGAGCATCGCCTCCGCCATCAGGTCGAGCAGTTCCCGCTTGCTCTTGAAGTGCCAGTACAACGCCGGTGACTGGACGCCGAGTTCGCGGGCGAGCCGGCGGGTGGTCAGCCCGTCGATGCCCTCCTCGTTCAGCAGGCGCAGCGCCGTGCGCACCACCTCGTCGCGCTGCAGCGCCATCCGATCGACCTCCCGGGTTATCCGCTTGCCAGGCCACCTTATCGCCGATAAGTTCCCGAGCTGGAATTTATCAGCGATAAGGACGACCGCCGCGACGCCGACGGCCACGAAGGGACCCACCCCTCATGACCTCCGGACCGAACCCGACCCCAGGACCGAACCCGACTCCCGGAACGGACCCGACCCCAAGGAACGGACCGCTTCTGGTCCCGACTGCTGCCGAACACCGCACCCTGGCGGTCCTCCAGGGACTTCCGGCTGACCTGGACCTCCGGCACGGTCACCCTGCTCGGCTCGATCTTCACCATGACGGCGATCCCGCTCCAGATCGCCGACCTCACCGGCTCACCACTGGCCGTGGGCGCGGTCGGCGCGGTCGAGCTCGTGCCCACCCTCCTGTTCGGCCTCTACGGCGGCGTCCTCGCCGACCGTGCCGACCGCCGCACCGTCGCACTGGTCACCGAGATCGCACTGGCCGCGCTCAGCGCCCTGCTGCTGGTCAACGCGCTGCTCGGCACCCCCGCCGTCTGGCCGCTCTACGTCGCCGCCGGACTGGCGGCGGCACTCCAGGGCATCCAGCAGCCCTCGGTCGAGGCGATGGTCCCCCGATTGGTGCCCCAGGACCAGCTGGTGGCGGCCGGGGCCCTGCTCTCGCTGCGCTGGAGCATCGGCGGCGTGGCCGCCCCGGCGGCGGCCGGCCTGCTGATCGCCACCGCCGGCGTCCCCGCGGCCTACCTGGTCGACCTCGGCACCTTCCTGCTCTCGATCGCCCTGCTGGCCCAGGTCCGGCCGGTCCCCTCGGCGCGGGACGCCGAGGCGCCGCGGCTCGCCGAGTTCCTCGACGGCGCCCGATACGCGGCCCGGCGGCCCGACCTGATCGGCACCTACCTGGCCGACCTCGCCGCCACCGTGTTCGCCCTGCCCACCGCGCTCTTCCCGTTCCTGGCCGCGGAGTTGGACGCCACCTGGGCGCTCGGGCTGCTCTACTCGGCCGGCGCGGTCGGCGCCCTGATCGCGGCCGCGACCGGCGGGTGGGCGGAGCGGGTGCACCGACACGGCCGGCTGGTACTGCTCTCCGCCGCCCTGGTCGGAGCGGCAACGGCCGCGGCAGCGTTCGCCCCGAGCCTGTGGGCCGTCCTGCTCTGCCTGACCGTCGCGGGCGGCGCGCACTGGATCGGCGACACCTTCCGCAGCGCCATCTGGAACCAGTCCATTCCGGACGAACTCCGGGGCCGTGCGGCCGGATCGGAGATACTGATCGGCTCCGCCGGGCCGGCCCTGGGCGACCTGCGGGCCGGCGGGCTCACCGCCCGGCAGGGCATCCGGGCGGCCCTGCGCACCGGCGGGCTGCTCTGCCTCGGCAGCTCGGCCGCGCTGTCCGCCGCGCTCCCCGCCCTCTGGCGCTACGACCGGCGAGCGCCCCGCACCGAGCCCGCCCTGCCGGAGTCGACCCCGTGACAAGCCTGTACGCGCCACCCCGCGAACGGCCGCTCGGTCCAGGACGAGCTCGGTCCAGGACAAGCTCAGTCCAGGACGATCTCAGTCCGGGACGGATCTCAGTCCGGGACGAGCGCCTCGGCATGCCGGCCGATCAGCTGCCCCAACCCCCGGACGTCCTCGACCCCGCGCTTGGGCAGCACGGTCACCACCCCCGGCTCCTCCGCACCGGCCAGCAGCAGGAACAGCTCACGCGTCTCCAGGAAGTACCGCTGCTCCGGCCAGCCGAGCAGGGTGTCCGAAGCCTCGTGGCTCACGACCACCCCGCACTCGTCCAGCAGGACCCGGAACTCACCCTTGTCCGCCACCTTCCGCACCACCCGGCGCGCCTGGATCCGGCTCGGTGCGAACAGCGCCCACAGTGCGCACACCAGCAGCAGCGCGGCCGGCAGCAGCGCCGCCCCGCCGACCAGGGCGAGCAGCCCGGCACCCGCCGCCGCACCGGCGGACACCGTGCGCCTGGCGCTCCGCGACCGGCGCCCGGGCGCCGTGTGCCGGGCCAGCACGGCGAAGGCCTCCCGGAAGTCGGCGGCCGTCGGGGTGTAGCGGACCTCGACCGACGTCACCGCCCACTCACGCTCACTCACGCCCACGTCTTCCGACCCCCGTACGCCCGACTCCTGACACCCACGTCGCCGGATCGTAGCAAAGGCCGTACGTACCCGACTCACCCGTCCGCGCTCTTCCGCCGGTCGCACACCCACCCGCTGACCGACCGCCACGCCCTGCGGTCGGCTCACCCCGGGCCGGCCGCCGGGGAGTTCGGCTTCCACCGCCTGCCGCTCCCCTGCCCCTCCCCACGGACCGATCACCGGCGCACGACCACCTCGGCGCACGACCACCCCGCCGGGGCCGCTGCCCGCCTCACGCCGTGAGCGCTCGCGCCGAGGCCCGGATCGGCGCCGGCAGCTCCGTCCACCCCCGCAGGTACCGGTCCACCGCCGCCGCCACCGCCCGCCCCTCGGCGATCGCCCAGACGATCAGCGACTGCCCGCGCCCGGCGTCCCCCGCGACGAACACGCCCTCCGCCTCCGTCGCGAAGCCGTCGTCCCTGACCAACGTGGACTCCGGCCCGGTGGCGAGGCCGAGTTGGGCGAACAGCCGCCCGTCCGGCTCCGGCCCGGTGAAGCCCAGCGCGAGCAGCACCAGTTGGGCCGGGAGCCTGCCCTCGGTGCCCGCCCGCGGGCTGCGGTCGGCGGGCTCGGCCTCGGCGATGCGGACGGCGGCCAGCCGGCCGTCCGGGCCGGGCTCGAAGGCCACGGTGACCGCCGCAAACACCCGGGGCCCGGCGGCCGCGGCACCGGACTCCTCGTGCGAGGTGGTCTCCCGGTACACCTTGGGGTGCACCGGCCAGGGCTGCCCGGAGGCCCGGCCCTGCGGCGGCCGCGGGTTGATGTCCAGTTGGGTGACCGAGGCGGCCCGCTGGCGCAGCGCCGTCCCCAGGCAGTCGGCCGCCGTGTCCCCACCGCCGACGATCACCACGTGCCGCCCCTCGGCGGACAGCGGCGAGACCGGGCAGTCACCCTCGTCCACCCGGTTCGCCCAGGTCAGGTACTCGATGGCCTGGTGCACCCCGGGCAGGTCCCGCCCGGGCAGCGGCAGGTCCCGGCAGGCCGTCGCGCCCACCGCGACCACCACCGCGTCGTACTCGGCCCGCAGCTCCTCGCCCGGGAGGTCCCGGCCGACCCACACCCCGGTGCGGAAGGCCGTGCCCTCGGCCCGCAGCTGGTCCAGCCGGCGCTCCAGCCGGTGCTTCTCCAGCCGGAACGACGGGATGCCGTACCGCAGCAGTCCGCCCGCGCGATCGGCCCGCTCGTACACCGTGGTGGCGTGCCCGACCCTGGTGAGCTGCTGGGCGGCGGCCAGCCCGGCCGGGCCGGAGCCGATCACCGCGACCCGCCGCCCACCGGCCCGCTCGGGGCGGTCGGGCGGCCGGGGCGCGTCCCAGCCCGCTTCCCAGGCCCGGTCGGCGATCGCCAGCTCCACGTTCTTGATCGTCACCGCGGCGCCGTCGATCGCCAGCACGCAGGCGCTCTCGCAGGGCGCGGGGCAGAGCCGCCCGGTGAACTCCGGGAAGTTGTTGGTCGCCAGCAGCCGCGCCGCGGCCGCCCGCCAGTCGGCTCCCGCCGCCCCCGCCCCCGCTTCCTCACCCGTCCCCGACTCCGCCACCAGCCGGTTCCACTCCGGCACCAGGTTCCCCAGCGGACAGGCGCTGTGGCAGAACGGCAGCCCGCAGTCCATGCACCGCCCCGCCTGTCCGCCCACCACCGGCAGCAGAGCCCCCGGCCGGTACACCTCCCGCCAGTCCTCCAGCCGCTCCCGAGCGTCCCGCCGCGCCCGCTCCGCGCGCGGGGTGGTGAAAGGAGCCATCCGGTCTGCCATCGCGGCCTCCGGCAGGGCGTGCCGACTCGGACCCGGCGGCCCACCCGGCGGCGCGCCACCGTACGGCCACCGTACGCCCGCGAAGCACCACGCAAAAGCGGCGGCCGTCGCGGACCGGCCGGGAGCGGGCCCGGACACCCCGACCCCGCCGCGAACCGTCGTGGACACGCCAGGGAGAATCTCCGCCATGACGCACACCGTGCTGATCGCCGAGGACGACCGGGCCATCCGCGACTCGCTCGCCCGGGCCCTGATGCTGGAGGGCTACCGGGTACGGGTCGCCGCCGACGGCACCCAGACCCTGGCCGTCCTCGCCGAACAGCGCCCGGACGTCCTGGTGCTCGACGTGATGATGCCCGAGCCGGACGGCCTGGAGGTCTGCAGACGGCTGCGCGCGGCCGGCGACCGCACCCCCGTGCTGATGCTCACCGCCCGGGTCGAGGTACCGGACCGGATCGCCGGCCTCGACGCCGGCGCCGACGACTACCTGGTCAAGCCCTTCGACGTGGACGAGCTGTTCGCCCGCCTGCGCGCCCTGCTGCGCCGCCACCCGCCCGCGCCCACCGGCGAGGTGCTGACCGTCGCCGACCTGCGGATCGAGCCGCCCGCCCGACGCGCCTGGCGCGCCGCCCAGGAGCTCGAACTCTCCCGCACCGAGTTCGACCTGCTGGAGCTGCTCGCCCGGCACGCCGGCGCCGTCCTCGACCAGGCCACGCTCTACGAGCGGATCTGGGGCTACGACTTCGGCCCCGGGTCGAAGAACCTCGCGGTGTTCATCGGCTACCTGCGCCGCAAGCTCGACCGCCCCGGCCTGGCGCCGCTGATCCACACCGTCCGCGGCGTCGGCTACACGCTGCGCGAGCCGTGACCGGCCCGGCCCGCCGCCTCCCCGGCCCACCACGCCTGCCGCGCCTGCCGCGCCCCGGCCTGCGCACCACCCTCGCGCTGGCCTTCGCCGCGATCGCCGCGCTGGTCGCGGTGCTGATCGGCGCGCTCGGCTACCACGCCGCCGCCCGGCTGATCCGGGACGACGAGACCGCCGACTTCGGCGCCGCCGTCGACTCCGTCGGCCGGCAGGTCCAGCGCGAGGCCCTCTTCCCCGGCGACTTCGCCGGGCCGAGCGGCCTGAGCGCCGATCTGGTCCGCCCGATCCGGGTGACCACCCAGTCGCTCGACCCCGCCGGCGCGGTGCTGCCCGGCACCGCCCGGCTCGACCTGCCACCGAGCCCGTCCGACCAGGAACTCGCCCACGCCGACCAGCCGGGCCGCACCTCGATCGGGCTGCGCCACCAGCGCGACGAGGGCTACCGGGTCGGCGTGGTCTCGCTCGGCGGCCGGCGCGGCGCGGTCCAGATCATCCAGCAGGTCGGGCCCGCCGAGGAGCTGCTGGCCACCCTGCGGACCCGCACGGTGGCCCTGGTGGCGGTCGTCGCGGTGCTCGCCGGCGGGGCCGGCCGACTGCTGGCCCGGCGGATCACCGGTCGGCTGGTCCGGCTCACCGACGCGGCCGAACTGGTCGCCTCCAGCGGGAGGCTGGACGTCCAGGTGCCCGCCGCCGGGACGGACGAGGTGGGCCGCCTCGGCCGGGCCTTCGACCGGATGCTGGTCCGGCTGGCCACCGCCAGGGAGAACCAGCGCCGACTCGCCCAGGACGCCGGGCACGAGCTGCGCACCCCCCTGACCAGCCTGCGCACCAACCTCTCGGTGCTGCCCAGCCTGGACCGGCTGCCGCCCGCCGAACGCACCGCGCTGATGGCCGATCTGGCCGAGGAGGCACGGGAGTTGACCCAGCTGGTGGAGGAGCTGGTGGCGCTCGCGGCGGACAGCAGGGCGGCCGAGCAGCCGACCGAGGTGGTACTCGCCGACCTGGTCCGGGAGGCCGCCGCCCAGGCCCGGCGGCGCAGCGGCCGCGAGGTCCTGGTGGACGCGGACGGGACCGTCGTCACCGCCCGGCCGGACGCCCTGGCCCGCGCGGTGGGCAATCTGCTGGACAACGCCGCCAAGTTCGACCCGGCCGGGACCGGCCCGATCGAGGTGGTGGTGCGCGGCCCGCGGGTGGAGGTGCGCGACCGCGGCCCGGGCATCGACGCGGCCGACCTCGACCGGGTCTTCGACCGCTTCTACCGGGCCACCGCCGCCCGCAGTCTGCCCGGTTCCGGGCTGGGCCTGGCCATCGTGGACGAGGTGGCCCGCTCCCACGGCGGAACGGCCTTCGCCGCCAACCGGGACGGCGGCGGCGCGGTGATCGGCTTCACCCTCGACGGCTGAGCGCGCGTACGGGCCCGGCACCCGAAGCATCGGGCCCGGTCCGCGCTACACCGGGCCCGGTGCGTACGACACCGGGCCCGCCGCCGCTCACCCCCACCACTGCTCCGGTACGGGCTCCGGCTCGGACGACTCCGGCACCGTCACCGGTTCGGCGCAGCGCACCAGCAGATCGCCCCCCTCCGTCCCGGCGACGAGATAGCCGCACTCGCGCAGCACGACCGCGGCCGCGCCGCTCAGCGCCGCCAGCGCCTCCCGGGAGGGCGGCCCGCCCGGCTCCGCGCCCGGCGTCCAGCCGACCACCACACCCTCGGGGTGACGGTCGATCCACAGCGGTGAGGGACCCGGTCCGAGGTCGAACCCGGCGCGGGCCAGGGCCTCGGTGACGTCCTCGAAGAGTTCACGGTGATCCACCATTGGCGCAGCGTAGGCCCCGGACCGTGCGACCCCCGGACGCGGCGCGCGCCGAAACGTCTCAGTGGCACTCGACCGCAGCATCGGCACCCGTTGGGCCGAGCGGCGGCCAGCCGATCGGGCGTCAGGGCCCCCCGTCCGGCCCGACACGCACGGCCGGACGGGCCGATGGACGTGCACAGTCGGCCCCCTGCCGACAGCATGACAGAGTAAGCGCTCCATCACCCTGAGCAACGGGTCCAGCGGAACACCTGGTCCGCGCGCCGGTCCGGCCGGCGGGCCCGTATCGAGAGGTCCCATGATCACAACACTTCGCCGGCCGGGGTTCCCGCCGGCGGGTCTCCAGCACGGCACGCCGAGGACGCCGGGGAGCCCGTCGTGAGAACCGACCAGCAGTCGCAGCCGGGACCGGTGACCACCACGCGCGCCAACCCCGCCAACGCGGCCGAGGCGCTGGCCGACTGGACCGACGGCCGGCTCGGCATCTACTCCCTGGCCAAGTCCAATCTGCGCAAGATCTTTCCCGACCACTGGTCCTTCATGCTGGGCGAGATCGCGCTCTACACCTTCGTCATCATCATCCTCACCGGCGTCTGGCTGACCATGTTCTTCACGCCGAGCATGGGCGAGGTCGTCTACGACGGGACGTACGTCCCCCTCCGGGGCATCCCGATGTCCGAGGCCTACTCCTCGACCCTGAGGATCAGCTTCGACGTGCGCGGCGGCCTGCTGATGCGCCAGATCCACCACTGGGCGGCGATCGTCTTCGTCGCCTCGATGCTGACCCACATGATGCGCGTCTTCTTCACCGGCGCGTTCCGCAAGCCGCGCGAGATCAACTGGGTCTTCGGCGCGATGCTGCTGATCCTCGGCATGTTCGACGGCTTCATGGGCTACTCGCTGCCGGACGACCTGCTCTCCGGGACGGGCATCCGCTTCATGGAGGGCGCCATCCTGGCCATCCCGATCGTCGGGTCGTACCTGCAGTTCTTCATCTTCGGCGGCGAGTTCCCGGGCACCGACATCATTCCCCGGCTGTTCACCGTCCACGTGCTGCTGATCCCGGGCATCATGCTGGGCCTGCTCGCGGGGCACCTGATCCTGGTCTTCTACCACAAGCACACCCAGTTCGCCGGGCCCGGCCGCACCAACCAGAACGTGGTGGGCATGCCGCTGATGCCGGTCTACATGGCCAAGGCGGGCGGTTTCTTCTTCCTGGTCTTCGGCGTGGTCGCGGTGATGTCGGCGATCGCCACGGTCAACCCGATCTGGGCGTACGGACCGTACCGCCCGGACCAGGTGTCCACCGACGCCCAGCCGGACTGGTACATGGGCTTCTCCGAGGGCCTGATCCGTGTGATGCCCGGCTGGGAGATCAGCGTCTGGGGCGGCCACACCCTCAACCTCGGGGTGTTCATCCCGCTGATGGTCTTCCCGCTCGTACTGCTGGTCATCTGGGGCTACCCGTTCCTGGAGGCCTGGATCACCGGGGACCGGGGCGAGCACCACATCGCCGACCGGCCGCGCAACGCCCCGGTCCGCACCGCCTTCGGCGCGGCCTGGATCGGCCTCTATCTGCTCCTGCTGGCCGGCGGCGGCAACGACCTGCTGGCCACCCACTTCCAGCTCTCGATCAACGCGATCACCTACGCGGTGCGGATCGGCTTCTTCACCGTGCCGGTGGTCGTCTTCGTGATCACCAAGCGGTGGTGCCTGGGCCTGCAGCGGCGGGACAAGGAGAAGGTGCTGCACGGCCGGGAGACCGGTGTCATCAACCGGCTCCAGCACGGCGAGTTCGTCGAGGTGCACGCCCCGCTGCCGCCGGGCCGGCTCTACACCCTCACCTCGCACGACCAGCCGCAGCCCTCCGAGCTGCCGCCCGAGGTGGACGAGAACGGGGTGGCCCGCAAGGCCGGACTGTGGACCCGCGCCCGGGTCAAGCTCTCCCGCGGCTTCTACGGCAAGTACAGCCAGATCGACAAGCCCACCGTCGAGGAGCGCGAGGAGATCAGCAGCGGCCACGGCCACCACTGACCCCTCCCCCGGACACCGGAAAGGGCCCGCTGCGCCGGCAACGGCACAGCGGGCCCTCGTCGTCCCCCTCGGCCTGTGGGCCCGCTCAGCCCCGCAACACGGCCGGGACCACGGCGAACAGCGCCGCCGCCACGGTGACGGAGAGGCAGAGCGCCGCCCAGCGGGCGCAGATCCGGCGGCACTCGACGCGGTACCGGGCGGCCAACCGGCGGCAGCGCTCGACCGCGCGGTCGACGACCTCCTCGGCGTAGCGCAACCGGTCGGCGGTGTAAGCCTGTTCGAGGCTCTCCCGCTCCGCCGCCGGCAGCCAGGGGAACTGCGCGGCGAACGCACGGGCGTCCCGCTCGGCCGCCGCGACCTCCGCCTCCCAGGCCAGGAACCCCTCGATGCGGGCGAACGCCGCCCGGGAGTTCGCCCGGGCACCGGCCCCTGCGGGCCTGCCCTGACGAGGGGTCCGCGCTCTCGGCGGACGCTGTCTGCCACCCATGACCGCTCCTCCAGTCCTGTCGAGTCGTCCCGCCGGAAAGCCTGCGGGGTCGGGCTCCCGACGGGGATCGCTCCGCGACCACGCAACTACTACCAGCGACAAACCGCAGGTGGCGGGCGGCTCGCCACAGGCCGTACGGCCGGGAAAAACTTGCGCGCCGCGCACTATTGCGCAGCGCGCACCTTCTGCGGAACAGTGGTGCCGTGACGAACGGTCAGCCCGGGCTACGGGAACGGAAGAAGGCCGCGACGCGGGAGGCACTCGGCTGGGCGGCCCTGCGCCTGGCGGTGGAGCGGGGGCTGGAGAACGTCCGGGTGGAGGACATCGCGGCGGCGGCCGGGGTGTCCCCGCGCACCTACAACAACTACTTCTCCAGCAAGGCCGAGGCGATCGTCTCCCGGCACCGCGACCGGATCCTGCGGGCCGCCGAGGCGCTCCGGGGCCGCCCGGCGGAGGAACCGCTGTGGGAGGCGCTCACCCACTCGCTCGTCGCACCGTACGTCGGCGCGCCGGAGGGGCCCGACCCGCGGTGGACCGCCGCCGTACGGCTGCTGCTGCGCGAGCCCGCGCTCCAGGCCGAACTGATCCGCGGCGGCGCGGCCGTCCGGACCGAGCTGGCGGCGGCGGTGGCCGCCCGGACCGGGACCGACGCCGGCCGGGACCTCTACCCGAAGCTGGTCGCCTCGGCCGCGCTCTCCGCGCTGCAGGTCGCCAACGAGCACTACCTGACCGCCGACCCGGTGGTGCCGTTCCAGCCGCTGTTCACCGAAGCGCTGCGGCAGCTGGCGGCCGGACTGCCGGACCCGTCACAGGCGTGAACCCGCCACATCCGAGGGGGATCTCGATATGACCAACGACGTCGTCATCGTCGGCGCGGGACCGGTCGGGCTGTTCCTGGCCGGCGAGCTGGCACTGGCCGGAGTCCGGCCGGTGGTGCTGGACCGGCTCCCCGCTCGCTCGGGCGAGCAGAAGGCCAACGGCCTGGTCGGCCAGGTGCTCCGGCTGCTCGACCACCGCGGCCTGCACCAGCCGCTCAGCGGCCTCCCGGGCGCGCCGCGGCCCATACCGCGCTTCGTGTTCGGCGCCTTCCCGCTGGAGCTGGACCGGCTCGACCGGAACCCGCTGCACGCCGCGCCCGTGCCCCAGCACCGGATCGAGGAGGTACTGGAGGAACACGTCCGCGCGCTGGGCGTCACCGTGCGCCGCGACCACGAGGTCACCGGCTTCGACCAGGACCGGACCGGGGTGACCGTCCACGTCCACGGCCCCGACGGCGCCGAGCGGCTGCGCGCCCGCTACCTGGTCGGCGCGGACGGCGGCCGCAGCACCGTCCGCAAGCTCGCCGGAATCGGCTTCCCCGGCATCACCGCGACCGACCCGGTCTCCCGCGTCGCGCACGTGCGGCCGCCCGAAGGGCTGCGCACCACCGACAGCGGCGAGGTGCTGCTGCCGGGCTGCCCGACCCCGTTCCGCACGTACACCCACACCCGCACCGACCACGGCGTGTTCGTCATCTCCCCGTTCGACCCGGGCGCCGTCATGATCGCCACCATGGAGTGGGGCGGTCCGCCGGCGGACCAGGACACCCCGCTCACCCTGGACGAGCTGCGCGCCAGCATCCGCCGGGTGACCGGCGCCGACCTGCCGCTCGCACCGGCCCGCACCGCCGGGCCGTTCACCCCGCGCCGCACCGTCGGCCACAACACCCGGCTCGCCGAGCGCTACCGCGACGGCCGCGTGCTGCTGGTCGGCGACGCCGCCCACGTGCACGCCGCGACCGGCGGCCCGGGCCTCAACCTCGGCCTCCAGGACGCCGCCAACCTCGGCTGGAAACTCGCCGCCGAACTGCGCGGCTGGGCCCCGGCCGGCCTGCTCGACAGCTACCAGCGCGAGCGCCACCCGGTCGGACAGCGGGTGTTCATGCACTCCCAGGCCCAGACCGCGCTGATGGCCCCCGGCCCCGGGACCACCGCGGTGCGCGCCCTCTTCGGCGAACTGCTGGCACACCCCGACAACCTCGGCCGGATCGCCGCGCTGCTGGCCGGCAGCGACATCCGCTACGACGTCGACTGCCCGCACCCGCTGGCCGGACGGTTCGTGCCGGAGATCTCGGCGACCACGTCGGACGGGGAGGTGCGGATCGCCGAACTCGCCCGCACCGGGCGCCCGTTGCTCATCGACCTCACCGGCGGGAAGCTCGACCTCGCCGGCCCGGCGGCGGGCTGGAAGGACCGGGTGGACCTCGTCACGGCCGACTGCCCCCGACCGCCGACCGGCGCACTGCTGCTGCGCCCCGACGGCTACGTCGCCTGGGCGACCGAGCCCGACCGGGCGGACCGGGAGGGGATGGACCGGGCGCTGCGCACCTGGTTCGGCGCCGCCGGCTCCTGAGCACGGGCTCCTCGCCGCCGAGCGCGGACGGGCCTGCTCCTCGGCGCACCGAGGAGCAGGCCCGTTCCCGTCGTGCACGGGGCGGCCGGGGAGCCGACCGACGCGTGGGGGACAATGGGCGGCATGTCCCGACGTCGTTCCGCGCCCCGCACCGCCGCGCCCCGGCTGCTGCCCTCCTCCCCCTGCCCGTGCGGCCTGCCCGCCGCCTACGGCGACTGCTGCGGCCGACTGCACCGGGGCCAGACGGCGGCCACCACCGCCGAGTCCCTGATGCGCTCCCGGTTCAGCGCCTTCGCCGCACAGGACGAGGCGTACCTGCTGCGCACCTGGCACCCGGACACCCGGCCCGCCGAGGTCGACTTCGACCCGGGGCTGCGCTGGACCGGGCTGGAGGTGGTCGCCACCACCGAGGGCGGCGCGTTCCACGCGGAGGGCACGGTCGCCTTCCGGGCGCACTGGACCGAGGGCGGGGAGCAGGGCGTGCTCACCGAGAACAGCCGCTTCGTGCGGCACGAGGGCGCCTGGGTGTACCTCGACGCCCTCTCGCTCGGCTGAGCCGCCCACGACCGGCGGCCGCTACAGGTAGTCGTCCAGCCGCGCCAGCGCGAACCCCTGCGCGGTGGCGTCGTCGACGACCTTGCGCAGCAGGTCCGGCATGGAGGCATTCCAGATGTCGACGCCCCGGAAGTGGGTCAGGATGATGTCGCCCGGGTGGAACTTCTGGTCGTCGTAGCGCCACTCCATGTGGTCCGGGAAGGCCTCCTCGTTCCACAGCGGCACCGCCTGCACCCCGCAGGAGGCCGCCGCGCGCAGGGTGTCGTCGTTGTACTCGCCGTACGGCGGCCGGAACAGCCGGGGGCGGACGCCGATCTGCTGCTCCAGCTGGTCCTGCTGGTTGCAGATCTCCTCGTGCTGGGTCTCGTAGTCCAGGACCTTCAGGTTGCGGTGGTTGATCGTGTGGTTGTTGATCTCCACGCCCTGGGCGTGCAGGTCGCGGAAGTAGCCGTAGTTCTCGCGGACGAGGTAGTCGGAGACGTAGGTGCTGAGCGGGATGCCCAGCTCCTGGGCCATCCGGGAGAACTCGGGGTCCTTCTCGTCCCCGTCGTCGACGGTCAGGAAGACCACCTTGTCCTCGGTCGGGACCCGGTAGACGACGGGCGGGCGGCCGTCCGCGAGCTTGACGCCCTGCCCCTGGGTGAGCTCGACCCTGGTCGTCGGACGGGGCGGGGCCTTCAGCGGCGGGCGCTCCAGGCCCCAGCGCCGGGCGGCCTCCTCCTGATGGGCCGTGGCCTCGCCGCCGTTCTCCTCCTCCTTGCCGGCCACGCCGGGCAGCCGGGGCGGCGCCACGGGCGGGGCGCCCGCGTGGTCGGGGCCCTGGCCGGCGATCTCGGCGACGGGCGCCGCGTTCGCGTTCCCGTCGACGGCCGGGGCCGGCTTCGGTCCGGCCGGAGCGGCGCAGCCGGCGAGGACGGCGGAGAGGCAGACGGCGGCCAGCAGGCCGGTCCGTGCGCCGGCCCACCCCCGCTGACGTCCCCTCAAATCCCCTCTAGTACGACAAACTGATGGTCTGTTCATGGCTGCACTGCTCCCCCGCCGTGCACCACCGCCAACCCCCTCGTCACCCGCGCGGGGCAACGACGCACCGGGGGCCTTGCCGTTCCTTTGCCCGAGCGGCGGGCGATCGGGTGGCGGGCGGCAGGGCGTGCGGACGGGGCGGACGAACGGACGGGGCCGCCGGGAAAACCGATTGCGACGACGGCGCCGTGAAGTGGATCATGCGCGCATGACGAACAGCGCGCAGCACCGCTCAGGCTCCTGGACCGTCGCAACGGCCGACGTGACCACTCCCGAGGCCCTGGACCTGCTGCGCGAGTACTACTACGACGTGGCCAACCGCTACTACCGCCTGCACTTCGACCGGGAGGGCACCCCCGAGGAGCTGGAGTCCGGCCTCGCCGGCTCCCCCAGCGACGACCTCGCCGCCCCGAGCGGCCTCTTCCTGATCGGCCGCCACGACGGCGTCGCCCACTCCTGCGCCGGCCTGCGGCGACTCGACGCCACCACCTCCGAACTCACCCGGGTCTTCGTCCGCCCCGGCCTGCGCGGCACCGGCGGCGGCACCGCACTGCTGACCGCCGTCGACCGGGCCGCCCGCTCCCTGGGCGCGGACCGGATCGTCCTCGACACCCGCCTCGACCTGGTCGAGGCCCGCGCGCTCTACCTGCGCAACGGGTACCGGGAGATCCCCGCCTACAGCAGCGGGCCGTACGCCCAGGTCTGGTACGGGAAGGATCTCACCGCCCTTGCCCCGCAGGGAGGTTGAGCCCGACTAGTCGGCACCCGCCTCGGGCTGGGGCCGCGGCCCGGCCGTCAGCGCGGCCGCGAGTTCGGCCGCCGAGGGCGGGTTGGCGCCCGGGCGGGCGACGGTCAGCGCGGCCGCCGTCACCGCGTGGGTGAGACAGGTCGCCAGGCCGACGCCGGCCGCGCGGGCGTGCAGGAAGGCGGCCATGAAGGAGTCGCCGGCGCCGACGGTGTCCGCGACCGGCACCGGGCGGGCCGCGGCCTCGGCGCGGCCCCCGTCGGCGGTGCGGACGAACGCGCCCTCGGCGCCCAGGGTCACCGCGACGGTGGCGGGGCCGAGCGCCAGCCAGCGCTCGGCGACCGCCTCGGGCCGCTCACCCGGGTAGAGCCAGGCCAGGTCCTCGTCGCCGGCCTTGACCAGGTCGCTCAGCGCCACCCAGCGCTCGACCCGGCGGACGGCCACCGCCCGGTCGCCCATCAGCGCCGGGCGCACGTTCGGGTCGTAACTGATCTGCGCCCGCCCGCGCCAGCGCTCCACCAGCGCCCGCACCGAAGCGGCGCCGGGCTCGGTGACGGCCGCGATCGAGCCGAGGTGGATCGCGGAGGGCGGCTCGGCGGGTTCGGTGGGCGGGAGCGTCCAGCGGATGTCGAAGGTGTAGCGGGCCCGCCCCTGCCCATCCAGTTCCACCACCGCCGAGGGCGTCCGGTCGACCTCGGCCGCCCGCACCCGCACGCCCGCCGACTCCAAGTGCCGCCGGATCAGCCGGCCGTTGGCGTCCGGCCCCAGCTCGGTGAGCAGCGTGGCCGGTCGGCCGAGCCGGACCAGGCCGTAGGCGACGTTCGCGGGGCTGCCGCCGGGGTGCACCCGGTCCGGGGCCGCACCCGATCGGACGATGTCGGCGACGCACTCGCCGATCACCAGAACGGGCGAAGCGGGGCTGGTCACGGCGGCTCCTGACATCCGGTGCGCGGGCATCCTCGGACAGCCAGCCTACGGGCTGCGTCAGGGAGGGAAGGGCGTCAGGGCAGAGAAGTACGGCCGCCGGACCTGGCCAGGTTTTCCGACGGCCGTGGCTCGTCCGTCAGGGGACGATGCACTACTGACCTTAGACCGCGGGCGGGGGCGCCGCCATCACCGTACGCCGTCCGGGGGAGCACGGTGTGTCGCCGGAATCGCCCCGATCACGCCCGGGGCGGCCCGGCGGTCCACTAGCATCCGTGGCCAGGCTCTCCCGTCCCGGCGGCTCCCCGCCTCCGCTCCCGCCCGTGAAGCGCGGTGATCACCCTTGTCCAAGTCCCTTCTGTTCAGGGTCCGTTCGCTCCGACCTCGCGCAGGTCTCGCGCTGTCGCTCGTGCTCGGTGCGGTGCTGCTGTCCGCGAGCGCGCCGACGGCCGGCGCCACCGGCGGGCTGGGCGATCCGGTCTTCCCCTCACTCGGGAACACCGGGTACCGGGCGCTCCGGTACGACCTGGCCTTCGACTACCGGGCCGACACCCGGACGGTGGACGGCACGGCCGTGCTCACCGTACGGCCGGACCGCGTCCTCGCCCGGCTGGAGCTGGACGCGCTCGGGCTGACCGTGCGCGCCGTCCGGGTCGACGGGCGGGCGGCGGGCTTCGCGACCCACGACGAGAAGCTGACGGTCACCCCGGCCAGGCCGTTCCTCCCGGGCTCCGTCACCCGGCTGACCGTCGAGTACACCGCCGACCCGCGGGCCCGGCTGCCGCACACCGGCTGGGTCCCCACCCCGGACGGCTTCGCGGTGGCCGGCCAGCCGAAGAGCGCGCACACCGTCTTCCCGTGCGACGACCACCCGAGCGACAAGGCCCGGTTCACCATCGCGGTGACCGCCCCCGATGCCCTCCTGGGCGTCGCCAACGGGGAGTTGACGGCCACCGAGCGACTCGGCGACGGCCGCACCACCCGCCGGTACGTCTCCCGCGAGCCGATGGCCACCGAGCTGGTCCAGGTCTCCGTGGGCGACTACACCGTGCGCGAGCGCACCGGCCCGCACGGCCTGCCGCTGCGCGACGTCGTGCCGACCGCCCGCGCCGCCGAGCTGGAACCCGCGCTCGCCCTCACCCCCGGCCAACTCGCCTGGGCGGAGGCCCACCTGGGGCCGTTCCCGTTCGAGACGTACGGGCTCCTGCCGGCCGACACGGACGATCCGGCCGCGTTCGCCTTCACCGGACTGGAGACCCAGACGCTCACCCTCTACAAGCCGAACTTCCTGCGGCAGGCGGAGCCGGCGATCGGCTCGCACATGATGCACGAGGTGGTCCACTCCTGGTTCGGCAACAGCGTCTCCCCCGCCCGCTGGTCCGACCTCTGGCTGAGCGAGGGCCACGCCGAGTTCTACGAACTGGTGTACCGCTACGAGCACGGGTGGCCGGAGGCCGACGGCAGCACCACGCTGACCGACCGGATGCGCCTGCTCTACGGGCTGGGCGACCAGTGGCGGCACGACTCCGGGCCGGTCGCCTCCCCCACCGCCGCCGACCTCTTCGGTGGCCAGCGGTACAAGGGCGGCGCGCTGGTGCTGTTCGCGCTGCGGGAGAAGGTCGGGGCGGCGGCCTTCGAGCGGATCGAGCGCGTCTTCCTGGACACCCACCGGTACGGCAACGCGACCACCGAGGACTATGTGCGGACGGCCTCGGCGGTCTCCGGGCAGGACCTGCGGGGCTTCCTCGACGACTGGCTGTACGGGCTGCGGACGCCGCCGATGCCCGGGCATCCGGACTGGGTGGTGGGCCCGGTGGGGCAGGCGGGGCAGGCGGGGGCGGCTCCGGGGGGCCAGGTGCCCGCGGCATCCGTCCCCGGAGCGCCCGTCCCCGGAGCGCCCGTCCCCGGAGCGCCCGTCTCCGGGGCGCCGGCTCCGGAGGGTGGGGCCGCAGGGGCGGGCGGGCCCGTGGGGGCGCGGGGCTCCGGAACGCTCTGACGGCGCGGCTGGGGCTGCTGGTGCACGCCCGGCGCGCCGCCGTGCGTCCGGTCGCGCGTCGCACGCCCCTGACCGGCAGGGGCGGGTGGGGCCATGGTGGTTCCCACGGCCCGCCCGCCGCCCGGCAGAGTCCCGGTCGGCTCGCGGGCCGTCCAATCGTTCCCGTGCGCGCCCGCCCGTGAGCGGGCGCGCACGGACCAGCCGTAACCCTTCCGGCGCAGCGTCGTTGGACCGGCCATGAAGAAGCGCAGCATGCTTGCCGTGGCCTCGATCGCCGTGGGTGTCGTCGCCTCCCTCACCGCGCCGAGTGCGCACGCCAGTGCCCTGGGCGGGCAGGAAGGGCTGCCCGGCCCGCTGAGCAGTGCCCCGGACGTGGTGCCCGGGCAGGTCGGTGACGCGGGTGGTGTCCTCGGGGAGGCCACGGGCTACGTGACCGGGTCGGCGGACGGCCTGGTGGCGGTCGCGCCCCACGCGTAGCCCCCACGTGTAGCCCCGCGTGGGGCTCAGGACATCGGGGCTCCGAGGTCCTGGGTCCAGTAGGGCGTGCCGGCGGAGTTCACGGCGAAGCCGACGCCGACGTCCTTGAATCCGCAGTCGAGCATGTTGGACTGGTGGATTCCGCCGTCCATCCAGCGGGTGAGGACGGCGGCCGGGGTGGTCGGACCCCGGTCGAGGTTCTCGCCCCACTGCGACCAACGGTAACCGGCGGCGGTGATCCGGGCCTCGGTCCGGACGCCGTCCGGGGTGACGTGGTCGAAGAAGCCGCGCGTGGCCATGTCGTCCGCGTGCTTCTGGGCCGAGCCGTGCAGCCTGGGGTCGATCCGCAGTGGGGCGCAACCGGCCTTGACGCGTTCGGCGTTGACCAGGTCCACCAGCTGGCGCTCCGGGTTGGGCAGCGGTGTCGCGGAGGCGGTACGAGTCGCGGTCGGCGTCGGTGCGGGCGTCGCCGTCGGTGACGGGCTCTCCGCGGGTACCGGGGTCGGCACCGGCGTGGCGGCGGCGGGTGCGGCGGCGGCCGTGGGGGCGTCCTGGGCCGCGGCCGGGGCGGTGGGCTCCGGTGGCGTCGGCCGCGGCGGCTCACCGGCCTGCGGCCAGACCAGGGCGAGGGTGGTCACGGCGACGGCCGCGGCCGCACCGCTCACCAGCACGGCCTTGCGGGCCGCGGTACCGGCCCAACCGCCGTGCCCTCCCGCTCCGGCGTGCGCGCCGGCGCCCGTGCCCGCGCCGGCGCCCGCACCGGTGGCAGCCGTCGCGGAGGCGACGGTGGCGGCGGTGTGCTGGAAGTGCAGCAGTACGGGCGCGTCGAGCGGGATCGGCACCAGGGCGAGGCCGGCCAGCAGCCCTTCGGCCGGGAACAGGTCCCGGCCGAGCCCGCCGCAGTCGGCGCAGTCCCGGATGTGACGGGCGATGCGCTTGCGCCAGACCGAGTTCGGGGTGCCGTCGAAGCCCGCGGTGAGCTCGGTCAGCGCGGGGCAGCGGGGGTAGGCGCAGAGCGCGCGGACGACGATGCGGCCCGCTTCGAGCTGCTTCTTCATCCGCTGCACCCGCACCGCGGTGTGCTGCGGGCTCAGGTCGAGGGCCTCGGCGAGTTCGGCGCGGGTCAGTTCGCCGGCGGCCTCCAGCCACCAGAGGGCGAGCAGTTCGCGGTCGTCCGGGTCCAGCCAGCGGGTGGCCTCGGCCACCTCGCGGCGCTGGCCGGAGAGGCCGAGGCGCAGGATGGTCAGGTCGGTGAAGTCGGCCCGGGGGTCGGCGACCTCCCAGGTCTCGTCCAGGCCGCCGACGGTCGGCTGCTGCTGGCCGACGGTGTGCCGACGGCGCACCTGGTTCATGGTGATGGCGACCAGCCAGGAACGGAAGGCCTCCGGGTCGCGGAGCCCGTCCAGGCCGTCCAGGGCCCGGATCATGGTCTCCTGCGCGACGTCGTCCACGTCGGCGTGGCCGCCGAGGGCGCGGCCGGCCACGTTGTAGACGAGCGGCAGCCAGGCGGCGACCAGCGCCTCCCGGGCCTGCCGGTCGCCTGCCTGCGCCGCGAGTACCAGGGTGGTCCCGCTCCTGTTCTGCACATCAGCGTTCATGGTCCGCACTCCGTCTTGCCGTCTATCCGTCCGCCGCTGCCTCCTCGGAGACCCGTGGGGAGTGATCAGATAACAACAATGTGCACGGAATCGGAAAATCGGACCGGCCGGACCAGGCGGACCGGGGGCGTACGGACCGGATCGTTCGGCCCGGTCCGACGGTCAGACCGGGTCGAACGAGGGCCGGTTCACGCCGGGGCGGCGAACACCTGGGTCCACCACGGGCCGTTGGCACCGGTCCGCACCCCCACGCCGAGCTGCTTGAACGAGCAGTTGAGGATGTTGGCCCGGTGGCCGGGGCTGTTCATCCAGGACTCCATCACCGCGGCCGGGTCCTTCTGGCCGCGGGCGATGTTCTCGCCCCAGGTGCTCCAGCTGTAGCCGGCCGCCTCGATCCGGTGGTCCGCGTGGTTGCCCTCGGGGCTGGCGTGGTCGAAGTAGCTGCGGTCGGCCATGTCGTCGCTGTGCGACTGGGCCGCGCTCGCCAGCCTGGGCTCGTTGCTGACCGGCCCGCAGCCAGCCTTGCCGCGCTCGACGTTGACCAGGTCCACGACCTGCTGGGCGTACGACGGGGACGCGCCCCCGCCCGCCGGCCGAGCCGCGGCGGCCCGGGCGGCGCCGGTCTGACCGGCGGCGGTCTGACCGGCGGCTGCGGTGCGGGTCGCGCTCGGGGTCGCCTTGGCCGCGGCGGCCGTGGGAGTGGGGACGCCGCTCGGCGTGGCGGCGACCGAAGCCGTCGGCGAGGCCGGAGCGGTCGCGGCCGTCGACGTGGCCGCGGCACTCGGGGTGGCCGCCGGGTCGGCGGCGGTGGGGGTGGCGGGCGACGGGACGTCCGGGTTCGTCCCCCCGGCGCCGGGCACCTGGATGCCCTCGCGGGTGCCCAGCTCCGCGGAGATCAGCGAGTCGGCGGTCAGCGACTGGCCCGCCAGGTCACGGTCGGCCTGCTTGCCGCCGTACGCCGCGTAGCCGGCGCCGGCCAGGGCGGCGAACAGCCCGGTCCCGGCCACGGCGGCGACGACCGCGGTGACCGGCACGATCCCGCCGCGCCGCCGCGACCGGCGTCCCCGGCCGGCGTGCCGCTCGGCAGCGCGCCGCGCCGCCCGGCCGCCGGAGCGGCCACGGGCCGCGCCCCCGCTGTCGCTGCCGGCGCCTCCCCCGCTCGCCGGGAGGATGGTCGTCCTGTCGTCGCTGTTCACGGTGGCCACGCTTTCTGTTCCGGGTCGACTGGTCGGGTGTCGACACTTGGGAGACCTCCCCGCGGGACGTCGATAACAGAAATTCCGAACGAATGTCCGGCGGCCGGGCCGCGGCCTCAGCCGGCCGGCTCCTCCGGAGCCATGTCGTAGGTGACGAACCTGGTCCGGGTGGCGACCTGGTCGTACTTGCCACGGGCCCGGTAATTGTCCTCGGAGGTGATCCAGCGGACGGTGACCCACCCGCGTTCCGCCGCGATTTCCCGCAGCCGGCCCAACAGCGCGTCCACCGCCCCGCCGCCCCGGACCTCCGGTGCCACGAACAGATCGTCCAGGAAGCAGCCGACGGCCCCGTGCAGCGGCCGCGAGAACGGGCGGTAGTGCGCGAGCCCGACCGGCCGGCCCTCCCCGTCCCGCGCCAGCAGCCCGGCCAGCTCGTGCGCCGGATCCATCAGCCAGGACCAGACCAGCTCGGCCTTCTCCTCCGGGATCGGCACCCGGTAGAACTCGCAGTACCCACGGAAGAGCTCGCGCCAGGCGGCGTAGTCACCGGCCTCGGGCGCACCGATGCTCCAACGGGTCGTGGGGGTGTCGCTCATCTCGGTCTCCATCACTCAGGGGGTGGCGGGAGCCCCCAGCATGACGCCCCGTCGCCCGGCCGGTGATCACCGTCCCGGCCAAGACCGTGCCCCCCGCGCGCCACTGCGGAGCCTTGCGGCCCAGGGCCTGTCTTCGAACTCGCGTCTGCGGGGCGACGCTCCCCCAGCCTCCGGCCGGGAGGTGCCCCCACCTCCGCCTTGCGACGCACGCACCCCAACGCCGCCCCGCCCGCCCTCCGGGCGGACGACGGGAGTTTGAAGACAGGCCCTCGGGCCGGGAAGAGCCCGGGCCGGAGCCGGGGCCGTCGTGCGGGGGTGGGAGTGCGGGCGGATGCTGAGGGACGTGGAGGTGGTGGTGGCGTGACGGGGTTGACGCGGTTGGCTTTGGTGTCGCGGGAGGTGGCGGCGGAGCCGGGGCGGCGGGCGAAGACGGGGTTGCTGGCCGCCTGTCTGCGGGAGTCGGGGCCGCTGGAGGGGGCGGTGGCGGTGGCGCTGCTGTCCGGGGAGTCGCAGCGGCTGCGGACCGGGATCGGTCCGGCGGCGCTGCGGGGACTGCCGGAGCCGGCGGTGGAGGCCTCGCTCGGGGTGCCGGAGGTGGAGCGGGAGCTGGAGCGGATCGCCGGGGTGCACGGCGCGGGGGCGCAGGCGGAGCGACGGCGGCTGCTGCACGGGTTGTTCGCGCGCGCGACCGCCGTGGAGCAGGGGTTCCTGCGGGCGGTACTGGTCGGGGACCTGCGGCAGGGGGCGCTGGACGCGGTGGTCGGGGACGCCGTGGCGCAGGCGGCCGGGGTGCCGGCGGCGGCGGTGCGGCGGGCGTTGATGTTCCGGGGGTCGGCCCGCGCGGTGGCGCAGGCGGCGCTGACCGGTGGGGAGGCGGCGCTGGCGGCCTTCCGGCTGGAGGTGGGGCGGGCGGTGCGGCCGATGCTCGCCGCCTCCGCGCCGGACGTGGCCACGGCGCTGGAGCGCACCGGTCCGGCCGCGGTGGAGTGGAAGCTGGACGGCGTCCGGGTGCAGGTGCACCGGGAGGGCGGGGAGGTCGCGGTGTTCACCCGCGGCCTGGAGGACATCACCGCCCGCGTCCCCGAGGTGGTCGAGGCCGTGCTGGCCCTGCCGGTGCGCTCGGCGGTGCTGGACGGCGAGGCGATCACGCTCGGTCCGGCCGGCCGGCCGCGCCCGTTCCAGGAGACCGCCGCTCGCATCGCCTCCCGGCAGGACCCGGCCCGGCTGCGCGCCGGGGCTCCGCTCGACGCCTGCTTCTTCGACCTGCTGCACCGGGACGGCGAGGACCTGGTGGACCGTCCCGGGCGGGAGCGCTGGGCGGCGCTGGCCGGGGCGGTGCCGGACGTCCTGCGGCCGGCCCGGGTCGAGACCGGGGACCGCGACCGGGCGCTGGCCTTCTTCCGCGAGACGCTGGCGCTCGGCCACGAGGGCGTGCTGGTGAAGGACCCGGCGGCCCCGTACGCGGCCGGGCGGCGCGGCGCGGGCTGGATCAAGGTGAAGCCCCGGCACACCCTGGACCTGGTGGTGCTGGCCGCCGAGTGGGGCAGCGGGCGGCGCCACGGCTTCCTCAGCAACCTGCACCTGGGCGCCCGGGCGGCGGGCGAGCCGGGGCTGGGCCCGTGGGTGATGCTCGGCAAGACCTTCAAGGGCCTGACCGACGAGACGCTCGCCTGGCAGACCGCCGAGCTGCTGGCCCGGGAGACCGGGCGGGACGCCTGGACGGTGCGGGTCCGGCCGGAACTGGTCGTCGAGATCGCCTTCGACGGGGTGCAGCGCAGCCCCCGCTATCCGGCCGGCCTCGCCCTGCGGTTCGCCCGGGTGGTGCGCTACCGGCCGGACAAGGCCGCCGCCGAGGCCGACACCGTAGCGACCGTACGGGAGATCGCCGCCGCCGAGGGGCTGTGAACTCCCTGGGCTGCCGGCCGGAGCCCGGGCCGGGACGCCAACTCTTGTCAGGGGTACGTCAGTTCAAACCTGTCTCGCCGCCCGGCGGCTCCGGCGGGAACCTAATCGGCCATTCTCGACGATCCCGCCGCCGCACCCGCCGTGGACGGATCAACGGCGGTTAGGTTGGCAATGACAACGAGAGGCGGCCGCCGGGCAGCCGGCGGCGCACTGGCGAGAGGTGCCCGACCATGCGGGTGAGTGTCGACCGGGACCGCTGCTGCAGCTCCGGAATGTGCGTCCTGAACGTTCCCGAGGTCTTCGACCAGGACGAAGACGACAGTCTGGTGATGCTTCGTCAGACCTCCTTCCGACCCGACCAGTTCGGTGACATCAGACTGGCCTCCCAGCTCTGCCCGGGCGGCGCGATCACCGTGGTCGAGGACGAGCCGGCGCAGGCCTAGGCAATCCTCGGCCGGAAGCGGGCAACAGCTCTCGGCCACAACGCGACTGACGCATCCTCGGCCACCAGTCCCCCACCGGAGAACCATCGCGAGACAAGGAGACCCCGCCTTGACGAACTCGTCCACCGCTCCCGCCATCTCCCTCCCGGCCAGGCACTCGGCCGGCTGCCCGTTCGGCCCGCCGCCCGCGTACGTCGAGGCAGCCGCCACCGCCCGGCTGACCCGGGCCACCATGCCCGGTGGCGAGCCCTGTTGGCTCGCCACCGGCTACACCGACGTCCGCGCCATCCTGTCCGACCGCCGGTTCAGCTCGGACATCCGCCACCCGTCCTTCCCGCTGCTGGTCGCCGGCAGCCGGGAGCGGATCACCGAGCACCCGAGCTTCCTGAACCTCGACGACCCCGAGCACGCCCGGCTGCGCCGCATGGTCACCGGGGACTTCCTGGTCAAGCGGATCCAGGCGATGCGCCCGGACATCCAGCGGATCACGGACGAGGCGCTGGACGCGATGACCGGCGGCCGCACCGAGGCCGACCTGGTCGCCGACTTCGCACTGCCCATCCCGTCGCTGGTGATCTGCCTGCTGCTCGGCGTCCCGTACGAGGACCACGAGTTCTTCCAGCGCGTCAGCCGGGCGCTGCTCACCCAGAGCAGCTCGCCGCAGCAGCTCCTGGACGCCCGGGACGAGATGCTGGAGTACCTGACGGAGCTGACGGCCCGCAAGCGGGCGCAGCCGCAGGACGACATCCTCAGCCGGCTCGCCGTCCGGGACGACCTCACCGCGCGCCAGATCGCCGGCACCGGCTTCCTGCTGCTGGTCGGCGGGCACGAGACGACCGCGAACATGATCTCGCTCTCCACCGCCCTGCTGCTGGAGCAGCCGGAGCAGATCGGCAGGCTGGCCGACCCGGCCACACTGCCCGGAGCGGTGGAGGAGCTGCTGCGCCACCTCACGATCATCCACACCGGAGTGGCCCGGGTGGCGTTGGAGGACGTGGAGCTGGGCGGCACGACGATCAGGGCCGGTGAGGGCGTGATGGCGATGCTCTCCACCGCCAACCGGGACGAGGAGCTGTTCGCCAGCGCCGACCGGCGGCCGGTGGAGGAGCTGGACCTGGACCGGGACGCCCGGCGCCACCTGGCCTTCGGCTTCGGCGTGCACCAGTGCCTCGGCCAGCCGCTGGCCCGCGCCGAGCTGCAGATCGCGCTGGCCACGCTGTTCCGGCGACTGCCCGGGCTGCGGCTGGCCGTCCCGCGCGAGGAGCTGTCGTTCCGCACCGACTCGTTCATCTACGGCATGCACTCGCTGCCCGTCGCATGGTGACGGCCCGGTGACTCCCTGCTGACGGCCGGGCGAGGTCCGCGAGGTTCCGCAGACGTCCGCGGGGGCCGGCCGGGCACCCGGCTGGCCCCGGCGCCGGGGCGGAGGCAGGCTGGAAGGGCGAAGAGACACCACCGGCCCCACCGCGCGCGACCCCGAGCGCCGGGACCGGCCGAGGAGACGGAGCCCGCGATGACCGACATGAGCGACCGGTCCACGGTGAGCACCGAGGAAGACGAGGACGTCCGCGCCGCGGACCCCGAGGAGGGCATCCCCTCGATGCAGAACCTGCACGCGCAGGACACCTCCCAGGCGGAGGGCGCCCCCATGCTGGACGAACCCGGCCAGCCCGGCTGACCGTCCGCCGTACCGACTCGACCGCCCGGTGGGACCGGGCGGTCGCCGCGACCGCGGGTGTCGCCGCTCCGGCGGCGAGTCACCCGCGGGGGAGGATAGGCGCATGACCGAACACGACCAAGGCAACCGCCAGGCCCGACCGCCCGCGGACCCGCGCACGTCGTGGGCGACCTGGACCACTCAATCGATCATCAGCGGCCCCGGTGGGGTGACCACCACCGAGGTCGGTCCGATCTCCGGCGACCTCACCGTGCACACCACCTGGGTGGACGGCGAGGCGAGGCTGACCGTCCAGTACACCGGCGCGCTGGACTGGTACACCATCGTCGGGAGCCCGGTTCCGGCGGCCGACGAGACCACCGCACGGGCGATCCACCAGGCGATGGTGAACGGCGTCAAGGCCGGCCGGGGCGCGGGCGCACCGGCTCCGCCGAAGGCCTAGGAACCTCCGGGAGGGAGCAGCGGCGCGCCGTGCCGCTGCTCCCCCGCCCTACGGGGCCGTCCCGTCCGCCTCCACGCTCCCGCCCGTCTCCCCCGCCCCGCCGCGCGCCACCGTCTCGCCCTTCAGGGCGGGCGCGGCCACGGTCCAGTAGGTACGGTCCGCCGGGCGGCGCCCGCGCAGGTCCCTGCGCACCTCGTCGGCCAGCCGGCGGGTGTCGCGACGGTTCATGGTGGCGCCGATGCCGGCGCCGACCAGCATCGGGATCACCGCCGGCAGGTGCCGCAGCGAGCTGCGGGTCAACCGGCGGCGGACCTTCTGGCGCACCTCCGAGCTGATCGCCAGCGCGGCGAAGCCGGCGGGCCGCACCAGCAGGCTCGCGTCGATCCCGCGGCGGTTGGCCCAGGCGCCGAGGTAGGCACCGGCCCGCTGGGCGGCGGTGCCCTGTGCCGGGGTGCCGTAGACCTCGTGCAGCTCGGCGATCAGCTTGATCTCCACGGCCGCCACCGCGAGCGTCTCGGCCGCGATCTCCACCGGCATCGCGGGCGGCACCGGCAGCATCGCCGCCGCGCCGACGCCCGCGCCGAGCGTGCCGGAGGCCCGGACGGCGCCGGTGACCAGCAGGTCGGCCAGCTGCTCCGGGAAGGCCGCCTCCGGGTGCTGCGCCCGCAGGGTGGCGAGGTCGCGCACCGGGATCCGCGGCGCGGTGTGCACCAGCTGTTCGGTCAGCGCCCTGCCCCCGTACGCGGCGCCCTTGGCGGCACCCCGGGCGGCGGCCCGGCCGCCACGACCGAGCAGCCGGACGGTCTGCAGCACCAGCGCCCGGCCGCGGCCGCGCTGCTTCGCCGTGTACTCGACGACCTGGCCCTCGCCGACGGGCTGCTCGGACTCCTCGACCAGTTCGGCGAGTTGCTCGGTCAGTTCGGCCTCGGCCCGGTCGGGCCCGGCGGGCGGCCGGGGGCGGCCCGGCACGGGGAAGCGGACCGGTCTGCGGAAGACTGCCATGGGAATCCGGTACCCCTTTCGCGGCGGCGACGGCACGGCCGGCCCGGGCCGGCTACTCGACGATCTCCACCCCGTTCCAGAAGGCCACCCGGTCGCGCACGTGCTCGGCCTCGGGCTTCGGATCGGCGTAGAACCAGGCGGCGTCCGGGTTGGTCAGCCCGTCCACCTCCAGGGTCCAGTAGCCGGCGGTGCCCTTCCAGCCGCACACCGTGGTGGTGTCCGAGGGGCGCAGGTACTCGGTGCGCACCGCCCCGGCCGGGAAGTAGTGGTTGCCCTCGACGACGACGGTGTCGTCGCTCTCGGCGATGACGACGCCCTGCCAACTCGCTGTGGTCATACCGCGATTGTGCCCGACGGGCGGTCGTTGCGCCGCAGGTTCCCGGCACCCGCCCGGGCGGCCGGGGCGGTCAGGACAGCGGGTGGGCGTGCACCGGCACGTGCGGGCTCTGGTGGCCGCCGCTGGCGAGCATCCGGACCTCGCCCGCGTCGCTGATCTCGGCCCGGACGATCCCGCTCTCGTCCTCGTACACCGGGTGACCGCCCGGGCCGGTCGCGTCGGTGCGGGCGACCACCACGACGTCCTGCGGGGCCTGGGTCCCCGGGGTGCCCGGGAAGGTGAGTGCGTAGCGCTCGGCGGGGTTCATCACGGCTGCTCCTGCCTACCCGGCGGCCTCGGCCGGCACGGCGGCCCGAATGTGCGAGCCGCGGACCTCCAGTTCCGCGAGCAGCCGGGCGGTGGCCTCGGCGACCGCCTCCACGGCCCGGTCGAAGGCCTCCTGGTTGTGCGCCGCGGGGGCGCGGAACCCGGACACCTTGCGGACGTACTGGAGAGCCGCCGCGTGGAAGTCCTCCTCGTCGGCGTCGGACGTGACGGGGGGTCGCAGGGTCTTGATGTTGCGGCACATGCTCCCAGTCTCGCGCGCGGGGGCCGCGGCGGCGACCCCCTTTCGTCACACGCACCTCACGGCGCCGTCATCCGGCCGGATTAGGATGCCGGACGAACGAATTCATCCCACCTTCGCCCCTTTCTCGTCCCGCCGCGCGCTCTCCCGGTCCGTCGGCGTCACCCCGGAGTCACCCCCTTGCCTCTCGCGCTGCTCGCGCTGGCCGTCACCGCGTTCGCCATCGGAACCACCGAATTCGCCGCCATGGGGCTGCTCCCCCAGGTCGCCGACAGCCTCCACGTCTCCATCCCGCAGGCGGGCTGGCTGATCTCGGCGTACGCGCTGGGGGTGGTGGTCGGTGCGCCGCTGCTGACCGCACTCGCCGCCGGGCGGCCGCGCAAGGCGGTGCTGGTGGCGCTGGCCGGGCTGTTCGCGATCGGCAACCTGCTCTGCGCGGTGGCCCCGGACTTCTGGACGCTGGCCGCCGCCCGGCTGGTCACCGGGCTGCCGCACGGCGCGTTCTTCGGCGCGGGCGCGGTGGCGGCGGCCGAACTGGTCGCGCCGGACCGGCGGGCCCGGGCGGTGGCCGTGATGTTCTCCGGACTGACCGTCGCCAACATCGTCGGCGTCCCGGCCGCGACCCTGCTCGGCCAGCACCTGGGCTGGCGGGCGACCATGCTGGTGGTCGTGCTGATCGCGGCGGCCGGGACGGTCGCCATCGCCCGGCTGGTGCCCGCGCTGCCCTCCCCCGGCCAGTCCGGGCTCCGGCACGAGCTGCGGGCCTTCCGCAGCGGGCAGCTCTGGCTGGCGCTGGCCACCGTGGTGTTCGGCTGCGGCGGCTTCTTCGCCTGCTACAGCTACATCACGCCGCTGCTCACCGAGGTCTCCGGGTACGCCACCGGCTCGGTGACGCTGGTGCTGGCGCTGTTCGGGGTCGGCATGACGATCGGCAACGTGCTGGGCGGGTTCGCCGCCGACCGGGCGCTGCGCCCGACCGTCTGCGCGGCCTTCGTGCTGCTCTCCGCCACCCTGGCGCTGTTCGCGGTGACCGCGCACGCCCGCTGGTCGGCGGCCGTCACGGTGGTGCTGATCGGGCTGTTCGGCTTCGCGATCGTGCCGGCCGTGCAGACCCTGGTGCTGCAGAAGGCGCGCAGCGCGCCGACCCTGGCCTCGGCGACGGTGCAGGGCGCCTTCAACCTGGCCAACGCCCAGGGCGCGTACTTCGGCGGGCTCGCCCTGGACGCCGGGCTCGGCTGGACCGCGCCGACGCTGGTCGGCGCGGTCCTGGCCGCCTCGGGAACGCTGGTCGCGGTGCTCGCCTGGGCCATCGACCGGCGCCGGCCGGCGCCCGTTCCGACGGAACCGGCGGCGGCCGCGATGACCACGGTCTAGATCTCCCGGTGGGCCTCGGCGAGGAGCTGGTAGCCGGCGCCGTTGTCCCTGATGCCCGACTTCTCGTCCTCGGTCAGCTCGCGGCGGACCTTGGCCGGGACGCCGGCGACCAGCGAGCCGGGCGGGACGACCATGCCCTGCGGCACCACCGCGCCGGCCGCGACCAGCGAGCCGGTGCCGATCCGGGCGCCGTTGAGCACGGTGGCGCTCATGCCCACCAGCACGTCGTCCTCGACCGTGCAGCCGTGCAGCACGGCGTTGTGGCCGACCGAGATCCGCTCGCCGACCACCAGCGGGAAGCCGGGGTCGGCGTGCAGGGTGCAGTTGTCCTGGATGTTGCTGCCCGCGCCGACGGTGATCGACTCGGCGTCGCCGCGCAGCACCGCGCCGTACCAGACGCTCGCGCCGGCGGCGACGGTCACGTCCCCGATCACGACGGCGTTCGGGGCCACGAAGGCGCCCGGGTCGACGGCGGGCTCCCTGCCCCCGACTGCGGCGATCAGCGGCTCTGCCATGGCACGTCCTCCTGGTGACGGTGTGGGCCGTTGGGTCGCCGGTCAGCGTAGGGGGTCGGTCACGGTGCCATGCGGGCGAGGTCGGGTACGGCGGCGGTGGGCTGGGCGCCGCAGAGGGCGGTCGTGGTCACCCTGTGCCAGGCCGCGTTGGCGGCGTCCGGGTCCGGGATGTCGTAGACGGTGGTGTTCGCGGCGAACGCGCGCCGTCCGTCCGGGGAGGCGAGCATCATCGTGCTGTAGCCGGGGATGCCGCCGGCGTGGCCCCAGAAGGGGCCGCAGGGGGTGTCCAGGCGCTGGAGGCCGAGGCCGTACGTCCGGCCCTCCCCGTGGGCGGTGGTCTCCTTCATCGCGGCGAGTTCGGCCGGGCGCAGCAGGCGGCCGCCGAGCAGGGCGTCGAGGAAGGCGGTCAGGTCGGCGGTGGTGGAGATGCCGCCGCCGGCGGAGCCGGCCATGGAGGGGTTGAGCACGGTGACGTCGACCGGGCCGGTGGCCGCCTTGACGTAGCCGTGGGCGTGCGGGCCCGGGATGAACGGGAGGTCGCCGGGCATCCAGGTGTCGACGAGGCCGAGCGGGCGGATGATCCGGCGGGTGACCTCGTCGTTCCAGCTGTGGCCGGTGAGCTTCTCGATGATCATCCCGACCAGGATGTAGTTGGTGTTGGAGTACTGCCAGTCCCGGCCGGGGGCGAAGGCCGGCGGGTACCTGTTGGCGAGGTCCACCAGGTCCCGCAGCCGGTAGGACGTGTAGCGGCGGTCGCTCAGCCAGTCCGGGTCGTCGAATCGGAAGGCCGGGTCCTGGGTGTAGTCGGCGACGCCGCTGGTGTGGTCGAGCAGTTGCCGCACGGTGATCGCGGTGCTGTTCGGGACGATGCCGGGCAGCAGGCACTCCAGGCGGTCGTCGAGGTCCAGCCGGTGCTCGCCGACGAGTTGGAGCAGGGTGGTGGCGACGAAGGTCTTGGTGGCGCTGCCGATCCGGAACGCGCCCTCGGGGTCGGCGGGCTCGCCGGTGGCGAGTTCGGCGACGCCGGTGGCGTTCCGCCAGACCAGCCGGCCCCGTTCGCGGACGGCGGCGAGGGCGGAGGTCGAGTAGCCGGGGCCGGTCATCCCGGCGAGGGCGGCGTCGGCGGCCGTCCAGTCGCCCCGGCGCTCGGCGGCGGCGCGCTCGGCGGTGGTGCCCTCGGTGGGGGTGCCCTCGGCGCCGGGGACGGCGAGGTGCACGGCGCCGTGGCAGCCGGGGGTCGGCAGGAAGTCGACGGGTCCGGCGACGGCGGCCGGGGCGAGGACGGTGAGCAGGCCGACGCCCACGGCGGCGGCGACGGCGGCGCGCAGAGCCTTCCGGCGGCGACCTGGGGCGGTGGCGGTCGGGTCGGCGGTCATGCCGTCCTCCCTGGTCCGGGGTCGGAGGAGTGGCCAACTCCGACTGGTGGGTGCTCACTTGACACCATGCCGGGCCGACCGGGAGCGGGTCGTCCGTCTGGGGACGGGCTCCGACCCCGAGGAACCCCGGAGCCGGACCCCGACGCGTCTCGGGGTCCGGCTCCGGCGGTACGGCTCCGGCTCCGGCGAGCGGCAGTGCGGGTCAGACGCCGGCGGTACGGGTCAGCCGAGCGGCGCCTTGGTGCGCAGGACCTCGATGAAGGCGCGCAGCCACGCCGGGTGGTCGGGCCAGGCGCGGGCCGAGACGACCACGCCGTCCACCACCGCCTCGCCGTCCACGAACTCGGCGCCCGACGCTTTCACGTCCGGGGCCAGCGCCGGGTAGGCCGAGGTGCGACGGCCGTCCAGCAGGCCGGCGGCGGCGGTGATCAGCGGGCCGTGGCAGATCTGGGCGACGGGCTTGTCCGCGTCGAAGAAGTGCCGGGCGATCCGCTGCACCTCCGGGTCGTTGCGCAGGTACTCGGGGGCGCGGCCGCCGGGGATGACCAGGGCCACGTAGTCGGCCGGGTCGACGTCGGCGAAGGCCAGGTCGGCGGGCCAGGTGTAGCCGGGCTTCTCGGTGTAGGTGTCGAACCCCTCGACGAAGTCGTGCACCACGAACTGGAGGCGCTTCTTCGTCGGGGCCGCGATGTCGACCTGGTAGCCCTCCTCGCGCAGCCGCTGGTAGGGGTAGAACACCTCCAGTGACTCGGCGGCGTCCCCGGTGACGAGCAGGATCTTCGATGTCATCGCCGACATCCCTCCATGTGGTCGAGCCTCAGGTCGGGTACGGGCGCCGGGCGGTGGCGGCCGGTCCGGGCCCGGTCCAACCTCCCGTACCGGCGGCACCGTTGGCAACGGGGCGCACCGGGCGTACGACGGCGCACAGCGGAGGTGCGCGCGCCTGTTGCCGGGGGTGCGCGCCGGGTCGGCCGCCCGGATGCGGGGGCCTGACGCCCGCGTCCTAGACTCCTGCTGCCCACGACCGTCCTTCTCCGGAGGAGCCCATGCCGGACCGCACCACCCACCTCGTCCTTCCCGGTTACCAGAATTCCGGCCCCGAGCACTGGCAGACCCGCTGGGAGGCGGCCGAGCCGGAGTCCTTCCGCCGGGTCGAGCAGGCGGACTGGGACCACCCGGAGCGGACGGACTGGGTGGCCCGGGTGGACGCGGCGGTGGCCGCGGCCGCCGCCGAGGGCCCGGTGGTGCTGGTCGCCCACAGCCTGGGCTGCGTCACGGCGGCCCACTGGGCGGCCACCGCCTCCGCCGAGCGAACCGCCGCCGTCCGGGGCGCGCTGCTGGTCGCCCCGGCGGACGTCGACACCGCCGAGGTCCCGGAGCTGGTGAACTTCCGCCCGGTGGCGCTGGAACGGCTCCCGTTCCCGGCCGTCGTGGTCGCCTCGACCGACGACCCGTGGGTCTCCGCGGAGCGGGCCCGCGCCTTCGCGGCCGCCTGGGGCGCCCGGTACGTCGAGCCGGGCGCGTACGGGCACCTCAACTCCGACTCCGGGCTGGGCGACTGGCCTCAGGGCCGCAAACTGCTCGCCGAGCTGTGACCGCCGCGACGGCGGACGGGGGAAACGGGGGAACGGTGGACCGACGGACGACGGACCGACGGACGTCCCGGGCCAGGCGCGTGCTGGTCCGGATGCTGGTGCTCGGCGGGCTGGCCGCCGTGCTGCTCTACACCGAGGGGCAGTGGGAGAGCCGGTCGGGCGGGCGGATGGCGGTGGCCGACCTGCTCAACCGGCCGGGGCTGCTGCTCGGCGGGGCACTGGCGGCGCTGATCGCCGCCGCCTGGCTGAGCGACCTGCGCACCGCCGTGCGGACGGCCACCCGGGCGGTCACGGTGACCGCCGGGGTGGTGTTCCTGCTCGGCGTGCTGGCCGTGCACAAGGTGTCGGCGGCCGAGACCCGCAGCCGGGAGGACGCCCCGGCCGGGGCCGAGAACGCCCTGGTGGTGGTGCACCGCTCGTACGCCACCGGGCCGGAGGAGGACGAGCACTGGCAGGTGCTGCTGGAGAGCGGTGAGGGCTGGTCGGCCCGGCGCTGGTCGCTGGCGGACGTCGGCCGGGGCCGGGGCGACGCCCGGCTGGTGGAGGCCAGCTGGACCGGGCGCTCGCAGATCACCGTGGTGACGGACTCCTACCGGCGGGTGTTCAACCTCGACCAGGACAGCGGCGAGCCGGTCGAGGCGCGGTAGGCCGACGGGCGAGGTGTGGTGGGCCGGCCGGGCCCGTCCTCTCGACCGGCCCGGATCGGGCCGGCTCGGGCCGCGGGGGGGGGGGGGGGGGGGGCGGGCCGGGCGGGGGGGGGGGGGGGGGGGGGGGGGGGGGGGGGGGGGGGGGGGGGGGGGGGGGCGGCGCGCCCCCCGCCCCCCCCGGCCGCCCCGGGGGGCCGCCCCCCCGCCCCCCCCCGCGGGCCCCCCGGCCCCGCCGCGGGGCCGGCGGTTCACTGGTCCTCGGGGTCGGTGGCGCCGGGCGGGACGGGCGACCCGGTGCGGCCCGGGGCCGGGTTGACGCCGCGCGGCCGGCCGCCGTTCGTCGGGCTCCCGGTGGCGGGGGCGCCGGTGCAGGTGGCCGAGCCCGGCGAGCCGCTGGAGGTGGTGCAGTTGGGGTCCCGTCGCACCGGGTCCGGGATGTAGACGGTGGTGAAGTCCTTCTCCGGCATGTTCCGTACCGCGTCGCTCATCGCCTTCTGCCAGATCGGCCCGGGGCCGGTGGCGCCGAATACCTCCGCCTGGTAGGTGCCGCCGATCCGGATGTTGCGCATGGGCACCTTGGTGCCCGGGCTGCCCAGCCAGACCGAGCCGGCCAGGTTGCCCGTGTAGCCGGTGAACCAGGCCGACTTCTTCTCGTCCGTGGTCCCGGTCTTGCCGGCGATCTGGCGGTGGTCGTCCAGGCCGAGGTCCCGTGCGGTGCCGCCCTTCTCCGTCACCCCGAGCAGCACGCTGTTGATCACGTCCGCGGTGTCCTCGGACATCGCCGGGGTGCACCGGGCCGGGGGCACCGGGACGTCGGTGCCGCCCACCGTGGTGATCCGGTTGATCGCCAGCGGCGCACAGTAGGTGCCCCGGGCGGCGAAGGTCGCGTACACGTTCGCCATGGTGAGCGGGGTGACCTCCTCGGTGCCGAGGCCGAGCCCGGGCACCTCCGACAGCGGCGAGCCGTCGGCCTTTCCGGCCACACCCAGCTTGTTGGCCATCTGCTTGACCGCGCAGAGGCCGATCTCCTGCTCCATCTGCACGAAGTAGGTGTTCACGGAGAGCGCCATGGCCTGCTTGAGCTCGTACGGGCCCACCTCGGAGGCGCTCTCGTTGGGGATGGTCCCCTCCTTCTTGCCCTTGCTGAGGTTCTTCCAGGTGCCGTCGCAGGTCCGCATCGTCGGCCAGTCCATCCGGTTGGGCGAGTCGTACCGCTGGGTGGGCTGCAGACCGGCCTCCAGGGCGGCGGCGGCCACGATCGGCTTGAAGTTGGAGCCGGGCTGGAAGCCGATGCCGCCGCCCATCGCCGCGTCCACGTTGTAGTTGACGACGGTCTCGTTCTTCTCCTTAGCCAGGCCGTACGGGCGGGTCTGGGCCATCGCCAGGATCTTGCCGCTGCCGGGCTCGACCATCGTCATCGCGGCCGAGACCGGGTCGGTGACGTACACCTTGGTGGAGACGGCCTTCTGGGCGGCGGCCTGCTTCTCCGGGTCCAGGGTGGTGTAGATGTTCAGGCCGCCGGTGTCCCAGAGTCGCTTGCGCTCGGCCGCGCTCTTGCCGAAGGTCGGGTCCTGCTTGACGACGTGGCGGACGTAGTCGCAGAAGAAGCCCATGCCGGCCTGCGCGGTGATGCAGCCGTTGCGCGGGTCCTGGTAGTTGAGGCCGAGCGGGGCGGCTTTCGCCTCCTTCGCCTGGTCGGCGGTGATGTGCTTGTTCTCCACCATCTTGTCGATCACGGTGTCGCGGCGCTTCTGGGCGGCCACCGGGTGCAGCTTCGGGTCGTACTGGGACGGGTTCTGCACCAGCCCGGCGAGCATGGCCGCCTCGGGCAGGCTGAGGTCCTTGGCGTCCTTGCCGAAGTAGCGCTGGGAGGCGGCCTGGATGCCGTACGCCTGGTGGCCGTAGAAGGTGATGTTGAGGTAGTTGGTGAGGATCTGCTCCTTGGTCAGGTCCTCCTCCAGCTTGATGGCGTACCGGAGTTCCTGGATCTTGCGGCCGAGGGTCTTGCGCTGCGCCTCGCGCACCGCGTCCGCGTCGTCGCCGGCCTTCTCCACGTTGACGTTCTTCACGTACTGCTGGGTGAGCGTGGAGGCGCCCTGGACGGCGGCTCCGCTCTCCGCGTTCTTGGTGATCGCGCGCAGGACGCCCTTGAGGTCGACGGCGCCGTGCTCGTAGAAGCGGGCGTCCTCGATGTCCACCTGCGCCGTGCGGATCAGCGGGGACATCTGGTCGGCGGATATGACGGTGCGGTCGCGCTCGTAGACCTTGGCGATCAGGCCGCCGCCGGCGTCGAAGATCTGCGTCGCCTGGCTCAGCGGCGGGGTCTTGAAGTCGTCGGGGATGCTCTCGAAGCCCTCGACGCCGTTCTTCGCGCCGAGTCCGACCGCCCCGGCCGCCGGAAGGATCAGGCCCGCCACCAGGATGCCGCCCAGCACGCTGGCGCCGAGGAAGGTGGCCGCGTGGCCCAGGATGCCGAGCGGGGTCTCGCGGCGCCTCGGGCGGGGCACCCAGGTGTCGCCCGGGTCCGAGGCGGCGGGTATGCGGCTCTTCGGTGACATAGATCGAACATTACGGCCGTGAACAGGCCCTGGGGGACGGGTGTTGGCGAAGGATTGTCACAAAATCGCGACGGATTCGACTCATTCCCGAGCGTCGGACGGGCGCGCACGCCGGGGCAAGGGCCGTTCGTCCACGGCCCGTTGCCCCCGCGCGCCGCTCCCCGCTCCCCCTGCCGGTCGCTCAGCTTGCCCGGCAGAGGACGTCCCCGGCCGGGCGGCGGCCGGTGGTCAGGTAATCCGTCACCACCCCGTCGGCACACGCGTTCCCGCTCAACCGGTACATGCCGTGACCGCCCGCGTCCGCCACCACCATCCGGGCGCGCTCCCCGAACGCCGCCCGCAGCTTGAGCGCACCGGAGTACGGGGTGGCGGGGTCGCGCAGGTTCTGCGCCAGCAGCACGTTCGCCGGGCCGCGGTCGGTGACCCGCACCGGCGGCTCGGCGGGGGCGAACGGCCAGAAGGCGCAGGGCATCACGTTCACCGGCAGGCCGGCGGTGAGCGGACGGGCGGCGCGGTCCGACTCGACGGCCTTCGCGTAGCCGGCCGGATCGGTGGGCCACCGGACGTCGTTGCACAGGGTGCCGACCGTGACGGCAAGGGTGTTCTGCAGCGCCTGGAGGTCCCGCTCGCTCGGCTTCGGCGGGGCGGGCAGCTCACCACGGCCGAGCCCGGCCAGCATCAGCCGGGCGAGATCGGGGAACCTGGCCTTCGAGTACAGGCTCGACAGCAGGGCCTCGCGCAGCACGTTGCCGTTCAGCTCCGCCGGGTTGGCGCCCTCCCAGGGCAGCGGGGCCCGGTCGAGGCGGGCCGCGAGGTCGAGGAAGAGCGGGCGGACCTCCTCGGGGGTGTCCGCGAGCCGGTACTGGTTGCCCGGGTCCGACGCCCACGCGGCGAAGTCGGGGAAGCGGTCCTCCACCCCCTGGCCGTAGTTGTCCAGCCAGCCGCGCCCCACCCGGGTCGGATCCGGGTCGTCGTTGCTGTCCAGCACGATCCGGTCGGTGTGCTCGGGGAACATCGTGGCGTAGGCCGCGCCCGCGTAGGTTCCGTACGAGACGCCCCAGGCGGACAGCCTGTGCTCGCCGAGGGCGCGGCGGATGCTGTCGATGTCGCGCGCCTCGTTGGCGGTGGAGATGCTGCGCAGTACCGGGCCGCCGTTGCGGGCACAGGCCTCGGCGACGCGGCGGGAGGTGGCCAGGTTCCCGTCGATCGAGCCGTCGACGGCCGGCCAGGGATGCACCCTGACCATCGCCAGGTCGGCGGTGTCCAGACCGCAACTGACCGGGGTGGACCGGCCGACGCCGCGCGGGTCGAAGCCGACCACGTCGTAGCGGTCGCGGACGGACTGCGGCAGACGCCCGGCCATGCCCGTGACGAGGTCGAGGCTGGAGCCGCCCGGCCCGCCGGGGACGGCCAGCAGGACGCCGCGGCGCACTCGGGGTTCGGCGGCGGCGATCCGGGAGACGGCGAGGGTGATGCGGGGGCCGTTGGGGTCGGCGTAGTCCAGCGGGACGGTGACCTCGGCGCAGCGCTGAGGGCTGTCGGCCGGGGCGCCCGGACAGGAACTCCAGGCGAGGCGGTCGTTCCCGGGCTTCGGGACGTCGGCCGCCCCGGCGGGTGCGGCGCTCAGCGCGGTGACGGCGAGGGCGGCGGCCGCGGTGACCGCGGCGGTGATGGTGCGGATGGGTTTCGACATGTCCAAGAGCCTGCCGTGGCAGGGAACTTGGGCCCATCCGGGCAGCGGGCCGGCCGGGAGTGGGGAAAGCCCCCGGAAGGGGGTGGAGACCGCTACAGGGACGGCCTCCAACCGGGCAGGGCGGATCAGCCGGGAAGGACGGCCAGCAGCGCCGTGAGGGCGTCCGGGCGTTCGTCGACGGGCAGGTGCTCGACCGGGTGGAAGCCGCAGCCGAGCGCCGTCGCGCCGCCGTCGCAGATGAGGTCGTCGCCGACCATCAGGACCTCGCCGGGGGCGAAGCCCAGCTGCTCACAGGCGGTCTCGAAGATCACCGGGGCGGGCTTCTGGGCGCCCACCTCGCAGGACAGCACGTAGACGTCGACCGACTCGTCCAGGCCGTGCGCGCGGAAAATCGGACGCAGGTCCCAGCCGACGTTGCTCACCACCGCGACCGGCACGCCCCGGCGGCGCAGCTCGCGCAGCACCGGGACGGCGTCCGGGTACGGGCGCCAGCTCGCCGGCGCGATGTGGCTGTCGTACAGGGCGTCCACGTCGAGGCCGGCGGGCGGCTCGGCGGCGCGGATCAACGCGGTGTAGGCGGCGCGGTGCAGCTCGGGGGTCAAGTCCCTGGTGTCCCAGGCCTGCTGGACCTCCGGCGGGATGCGGCGCGGCGGCACGCCGCCGGGCAGGGCGCCGAACTCCTCCAGCCGGGCCACCAGTTCGGCCTCCTCCCCGGCAGGCAGGGCGAGACCGGTGGCGGCGGCGTGGGCCGCCAGCCACTCGGCGGTGGAGACGACCCTGAGGAGGGTGCCGGAGAAGTCGAACATCACGGCTTTGATCATGGATGGGAGCCTAGCCCCGGCCCCGTCCGGCTGTCCGGTCGTCCCGTCGTCCGGCATATCGGATCAGGGCAGGGTGAGGACGCGCGGGCCGTCCTCGGTGACGGCGACGGTGTGCTCGATGTGGGCGGCCCGGCGGCCGTCGACGGTGCGCAGGGTCCAGCCGTCCGGATCGGTGCGGTGGTCGTCGCGGCCGCCGGCCAGCAGCATCGGCTCGATCGCCAGCACCAGACCGGGGCGCAGCGGGTAGCCCCGGCCCGGGCGGCCCTCGTTGGGCACGTGCGGGTCCTCGTGCATCTGGCGGCCGATGCCGTGGCCGCCGTAGCCGTCCAGCAGGCCGTACCGGCCGGCGCGGGCGACGGTGCCGATGGCGTGGGCGATGTCCCCGGTCCGGTTGCCGACGACGGCGGCGGCGATGCCCGCCTCCAGGGCGCGCCGGGTGGTCTCGATCAGGGCGGTGTCCTCGGGGCGGGCGGTTCCGACGGTGAAGCTGACCGCCGAGTCCCCGGCCCAGCCGTCCAGGACGGCGCCGCAGTCGATGCTCACCAGGTCGCCGTCGCGCAGCCGGTAGCCGTCCGGGATGCCGTGCACCACGGCGTCGTTCACCGAGGCGCAGATGACGGCCGGGAACGGGACGGGCGCGAAGGCGGGGCGGTAGCCGAGGAACGGCGAGGAGGCTCCGGCGGCCTTGAGCACGCCGCGCGCCACCTCGTCCAGCTCCAGCAGGCTGACGCCGACCGCGGCCTGTTCCCGGACGGCCGCCAGTGCGTCCGCCACCACCCGCCCGGCCTCGCGCATCGCGGCCAGCGCGGCGTCCGACTTGAGTTCGACCATGGCGCATCCCTCCTGGATCCAATTCTTATACCGGTATTTGTATCACGGTCGATGACGTGGTCGGCACCGCCCGACGGTGCCGCAGGGGTCGGCCCGGGAAGGACAGGCCCTAGACTCGTCGGCATGGTGAGGACTCCGCTGACCCCGTGGGAGCGCGATCGCGGCGAGCGCTTCGGGGCGCTGCTGCGCGAGGCGCGAGGCGAGCGCAGCATGGTCGAGGTGGCGGCGGTGGCGGGCGTCTCGGCGGAGACGCTGCGGAAGATCGAGACGGGCCGGGCACCGACACCGTCCTTCTTCACCATCGCCGCGCTGGCCTTCGCGCTCGACCTCTCGCTGGACGAACTGGCGGCCGCGTGCGCGCCCCCGGAGAGCGGCGAGGCGCTCTCCGCCTGAACGGCGGCGGCCCGCCCCGCGCGCGGTGCGCGGGGCGGGCCGTCGTCGTGGCGGCGCCCGGTGGCGGCGCTGAGCCGTGGCGGGTTCAGCCGTGGCGGGTTCAGCCGACCGAGCTGTTGTAGCTCTCGATCGCCGGCTGCAGCTCCTTCGCGGCGTCGGCCAGGGCCTGCTGGGCCGGCTTGGTGCCCGCGATGGTCTGCTCGATCGCGGTCTCCACGCCCTTGCGGGCCTGCGGCATCACGCCGAGCAGGCAGCCGGCCGTGGCCGGGGTCGGCTTGGTGGCCTTCAGCTGGTCGATCGCGGTCTGGAACTGCGGGTACTTGGCCACCCACTCCTTGTCCTTGGGGTCGTCCAGGGACTTGGTGTTGACCGGGAAGTAGCCGGTGCCGGTGTGCCAGACGGCCTGCTGCTCGGGGGCGGAGACGAACTTCTCGAACTCCCAGGCGGCGCGCTTCTCGGCGTCCGAGTGGCCGGGGCCGCTGATCCACAGCGAGGCGCCGCCGATCACCGGGCCACCCTGGTCGGCGGCGGTGACCTTCGGGAAGGCCGCGGTGCCGACGCCGAACTTCGCGGCCTCGGTGTAGCCGCGCAGCACGCCGGTGGACTCCAGGTGCATCGCGACCGTGCCGGCCTTGAACGCGGCCTGAGCGTCGTCGGTGGTGCGGCCGGTGTTGGCGGCGTAGCCGCCCTTGACCAGGTCGGCCCACCACTGGACGATCCGGGCGCCCTGGGCGGAGTCGAAGACGACCTTGCCGGCCTTGTTGCCGCGGCCGTTGTCGTTGTCGCAGTACATGGCGCCGGACTCGGCGAGCAGCTGCTCGACGAACCAGCCGTAGATGGCGGCGCCGAAGCCGTACCGGACGGTCTTGCCGTCGGCGTCCTTCTTGGTGAGCTTCTTGGCCAGCTCGCCCAGTTCGTCGAGGTTCTTGGGCGCCTGGGCCGGGTCGAGGCCGGCCTCCTTGAAGGCGTCCGTGTTCAGGTAGAGCAGCGGCATCGAGGAGTTGAACGGCATCGACTGGAGCTTGCCGCCGACCGAGTAGTAGTTGCGGATGTTGGCGTCCAGGTCGTCCAGCGAGTAGCCGTCCTTGTCGGCGAAGGCCTGGGCCGGGACGGTCTGCTTAGAGTCGATCATGAACCGGGTGCCGATGTCGTAGACCTGCGCCAGGGCGGGGGTGCCCTTCTGCTGCACCGCGGCCTTGTACTTGGTGACCAGCTCGTCGTACTTGCCCTGGAACTCCGCCTTGACCTCGATCTTGCCCTGGTGGGCGGCGTTGAACTGGCTGACCAGGCCGTTCAGCACGTCGGCGTTCTTGCCGGTCATCGAGTGCCAGAACTCGACGGTGGTGACACCGGAGGCCTGGTCGAGGGCCTGGGCGCCGGGCGCGCCGGCGTCGGAGGAGCCGCCGGAGCCGGAACCGGAGCCGCTGGAGCTGCAGGCGGTCAGGGACAGGCCGGCCACCAGCAGGGCCGCGAGCGCGCGCGCACTCTTCTTCACGAGGGTTCTCTCTCTATCCGGGAAAGCGGGTCGTGGACGGGAAGCGGGTCAGCGGACGGCGCCCGCGGTCAGGCCGCGGACGATGAAGCGCTGGCCGAAGACCACCAGGGCGAGGGTGGGCAGCAGGGAGAGCACGACGCCGGCCAGGATCAGCCCGGGGTCGGCCATCTCGGAGTCGCGCAGCGAGGTCAGACCGATCTGGAGGGTCTGCATGTTCGCCGTGCGCGTGATGATCAGCGGCCAGAAGTACTGGTTCCAGGCCGACAGGAAGACGTAGATCGACAGCGCCGCGAGGGCCGGCTTGTTGAGCGGGACGACGATCCGCCACAGGAAGCGCCAGTGGCCGGCCCCGTCGATCCGGGCGGCGTCGCGCAGTTCGCCGGGCAGCTGCCGGAAGGCCTGGCGCAGCATGAAGGTGCCGAAGCCGGAGGCCAGGAAGGGCAGCACCAGGCCGAAGTAGGTGTTGCCGAGCCCCCAGCCGGACAGCGTCAGGTAGTTGGGGATGATGATGGCCTCCCAGGGGACCATCAGCGTGGCCAGGAACACCCCGAACACCACGGCCCGCGCCTTCATCGGCAGGAAGACGAAGGCGTACGCGGCGAGAATCGAGGTGAACAGCTGGGCGAGGGTGATGACCGTCGCCACGATCGCGGAGTTGGCGTACTGGCGGGCCAGCGGGATGGCCTCCACGGCGCCGGAGAAGTTCCGGCCGGTGACCGAGTGGGGCACCAGGGCCGGCGGGTAGGAGGAGAGTTCGGACGGGCCCATGAAGGCGCCGGCGATCGCGTAGTAGACCGGGAAGGCCACGGTGACGACGGCGACGGCGAGCAGCAGGTAGACGGCGGCGCGGCCGAGCAGGTCGCGGGGGGAGCGCCCGGCGAGGGCGCGGGCGCGCGGGCGGGGCGCCCCGGCCGCCGTCTTCTCGGCCTCGGTGGTCAGGGTGGTCACGCGTAGTGCACCTTCCGCTCCAGGACGCCGAACTGGACGGCCGTGCAGGCGAGGACGACCACGAGCAGCACCACGGCCTGGGCACTGGCGGTGCCGAAGTCGCTGGAGCCGTAGGCGAAGGCCTTCTCGTAGACGGAGTAGACGAGGGTCCGGGTGGAGCCGTCCGGCCCGCCCTTGGTGAGGATGTGGATCTGGCCGAAGCTCTGGAGCGCGTGGACGGTGGAGACCACGGTCAGGAAGAACAGGTTCGGACCGAGCATCGGGATGGTGATCGAACGGGCCAGCCGCAGGCCGGAGGCGCCGTCGATGCGGGCCGCCTCGACGACCTCGCCCGGGATCGACCCGATGCCCGCGGAGAGCACCAGCACGTTGTAGCCGAGGTTCATCCACACCGTGGTGACGGCGACCGAGAACAGCGCGTAGCGGGAGTCGGTCAACCACCCGACCGGGCCGAGGCCGACGTGCGAGAGCAGGCCGTTGAGCACCCCGCTGGCGGGGTTGAAGAACACCGCGAACACCACCGAGGCGCTGGCCACCGAGAACGCGAAGGGCAGTGCGAAGGCCGAGCGCAGCAGCCGCACGCCGCGGATCCGGTTCTCCAGGAGCAGAACCAGCGCCAGCGCGCCGAGCACCCCGGGAACCACGGTGATCAGCGTGAACAGCGCCGTGGTCGTCAGGGTGCGGCCGAAGTCGGCCGAGGCGAACAGGTCGGTGTAGTGCTTCGTCCCCACGTAGCGCGAGGGCGCGCCGAAGAGGTCGTTGGCGTGCCCGCTGAGGTAGATGGTCCGCCCCAGCGGGTAGCCGATGAAGAGGACGAAGACCACCAGGGACGGCAGCAGGAAGGCCCAGGCGAGCCCGTGTTCGCCCCAGCGTCCTCCCCGGTGCGCTCGTGGGCGGCGGCCCTGGAGGGCCGCGGTGTGCGGTGCGGTCGGCATCTTTCGCGCGTCCGCCTTTCGTGATGTCGGTTCAGGCCGAAACCGTGTCTTGCCCGATCGACGGCCCGGAAACCTCGTGGTGATCAACGGGTGTCACCGGGATTACGCGTTCGCGTCAGATTCGGCCGGTCGTGAGCGGACGGGCGGCGGAGGGGTGGCGAACGGGCGGCGGAGGGCCAGTTGGGCGGGCAGTCCGGCGGTTCACCGCGCTGTCGGAGGGGTGGCGTACGGTGCGCGGGTGGACGAAACGGAATTCGACATCCCGGCTGCAATGGCCGAAAGTGTGCGCTCCCGCGCGGGCGCCTGGGCGCTCGTCAGGGCCTTCGCCGCGTACTGGGGCGAGCCGCTGGGCCCGGGCGACGGCTTCACGGACGCGGAGCTGGACGCCGCCGAGCTGCGCCTCGGCCTGCGGCTGCCGGTGGCGCTGCGCGAGGCGTACCGGCTGTTCGGCCGCCGGGCGGACCTGACCAGCAGCCAGGACGTGCTGCTGACCCCGGCGGAGCTGTACGTGCTGGACGGCGCGCTGGTGTACCGGGCGGAGAACCAGGGCTGCGCGCACTGGGGTGTGCTGCTGGACGACCTCGACCGGGAGGACCCACCGACGGTGGGCCGGCTCGACCTGGCGGACAAGTCGCAGGAGCGGTGGGAGCCCTGGGAGGAGAGCTTCTCGACGGCGGCCGCGGCGATGGCGCTGATGGAGAAGCTGCTGGAGGACCACGAGCTGACCGACTTCCTCGAACTGGAGGACGAACTGCCGGTCGGTCTGCTGGAGTTGCCCGCGCTCGGCCGCAACTACCGCTGGTACCAGGGGCCGGAGGCGCTGATCGGTGTGGCCGAGGGGGCCTGGGTGGTGGCCCGGGCACGCACCCCGCAGGCGCTGGAGGCGCTCTACGAGGCGGTGCCCGGGGAGTGGCTGGGCGAGTGAGCCCGGCGGCGATCGCGGCGGAGGAGCCCGGTCAGGCGGAGGAGCCGCCGTCCAGCACCAGGTCGCTGCCGACGGTGTAACCCGCCTCCGGCGAGGCCAGGTACAGCACCGCGGCGGCCACCTCCTCAGTCGCGCCGACCCGGCCGACCGGGACCTCGGCCCTCATCCGCTCGGCCTTGGCCCCGGCGTCCTCGCCCGGCCGGGAGGACATCGGGGTGTCCACCGCGCCGGGGCTGACGGTGTTGATCCGCACGCCCTCGGCGATGTGGTCGAGGGCGGCGGCCCGGGTCAGCACGGTGACCGCGGCCTTGCTGGCGGCGTAGGCGCCGACGCCCGCGACCCGCCGGTGGATGCCCAGGTTGGACGAGACGTTGACGATCGCGCCGCCGCCGTGGGCCCGCAGGTGGGCGATCTGCGCCTGCATGGCGAGCAGGGTGCCGGTGACATTGGTGCCGATCAACCGCTGCCACTCGGCCTCGTCGATCTCGGCGACCGGGCCGGCCGCTCCGAACACTCCGGCGTTGTTGACGGCGACGTCCAGGCCGCCGAACAGCTCGACGGTCTCCCGGACCAGCCGGGCGGCGTCCTGGGCGATGGTCACGTCGCCGGTGAGCGCGACCGCCTTGCCACCGGCCCGCTCGATCAGCTCGACGGTCTCGGTGAGCGGCCCGGCGGTGCGGCCGGCGACCGCCACCCGGGCGCCCTCTTCGGCGAAGGCGAGCGCGATGGCCCGGCCGATGCCGCTGCCGGCGCCGGTGACCAGGACGGACTTGTCGGCGAAACGCGTGGTCATGGGGTGAACTCCTCGATGTGGTTAATGTGTTCGGTTGCGCTGGGGATGGTGGTCGGGTCGGGGACGGTGGTCCCGTTGGGCATGGTGGTCCGGTCGGGGACGGTGCTCCCGTTGGGCTTGGTGCTCCGGGGCAGGGCGGCGACCGCGACGGCGGTGAGCGCCAGCCCCACCGCGGCCGCCGCGAAGGCCGCGGCGTAGCCGCCGACGACGCTCGGGCGGGTGGCGGCGAGCGCCATCAGGGCGGCCAACCCGGCGGTGGGGCCGAGTTCCATGGCCGTGTTGAACACCCCCGCGGCCAGCCCGGTGCGCTCGGGCGGCACCCCGCCGGTGGCGAGCACGGCCGCACCGGCGAAGGCCGCGGCGGCACCGGCGGGCAACAGGAGCAGTCCGGGCAGCAGGCCGAGGGCGTATCCGCTGTCGGGGGCGAGCCCGGCCAGCAGGCCGAGTCCGGCGGCCGCCACGGCGAGGCCGCCGGCGGTGACCGCCACCGGCCCGTACCGGACGGTCAGCGGGCCCGCCAGCCGGCCGGAGAGCAGCAGGACCGCCGCGTACGGCAGGAAGGCGGCGGAGGTGGCCGCGGCGCTCCAGCCGCGCAGCTGCTGGAGGTAGAGCGAGAGCAGGACGAAGGTGAGCGCGGTGCCGGCGGCGGTGGCCATGACGGCGGCGAGTGCGGTGGCGCGGCGCCGGTCGGCGAGGAAGCCGGGCGGCAGCAGCGGGTCGGCGGTGCGGCGCTCGGCGGCGGCGAAGGCGATCAGCAGGGCGAGCCCGGCGGCCAGCGGGCCGTACGTCCCGGGGCTGTGCCAGCCGTGCTCGGTGGAGCCGACCAGGGCGTAACTCGCCGCACAGACACCGGCGGTGGCGAGGGCCGCCCCACGCAGGTCCAGTGCGGGGCGGGTGCCGGCGGGGGCGGCGGCGGGCAGGGCGGCGGAGCGGGCGAGGCCGGCCAGGGCGACGAGTACGGGCACCGCGAACAGCCAGCGCCAGGAGACGGCGGCGGCGACCGCGCCCGAGACCACGCTGCCGGCGGTGGCGCCGAGCACCGACAGGCCTCCCCAGGTGGCCATCGCCCGGCGGTAGGCGGCCGGTTCGGGATGCAGCACCCGGACCACCGCGACGGCGGCCGGGGCGGCGAGGGCGGCGCCCGCGCCCTGCACGAAGCGGCTCGCCAGCAGGACGGGGTAACCGGGCGCGAGGGCGCAGGCGATCGAGGCGGCGGCGAGCAGTGCCAGGCCCGCGCGGAGCACCGGACGCCCGCCGTGCCGGTCCGCCAGTCTTCCGCCGAGCAGCAACAGGGAGCTGAAGGAGAGCCCGTAGGCGGCGCTGAGCAGCAGCACTCCGGACGGGCCGAGCCCGAACTCCCGCGCCACCAGCGGCAGTGGCACGGTCAGGATCGTGATGGTGAAGATCAGTACCGCCTGGACGACGCCGAGCAGCGCGAAGCCGTACCGGCCGGTAGTGATGGCGGCCATGTAAAACCCTCCCCCCTATATAGACCATTCGGTTCAGAATGAGCACAGCAGAAGACGCCGGCCCGCACCGGCCGGCCGTCAGTCCAGCAGCGCCAGCGCCTGCTCGGCGGCGGCCCGCGCCCGGGCCCCGCCCTCGGCGGTCTTGCCCACCACCCGGATGCCCTGGAGCAGCACCACCAGCATCCGGGCGAGCGCCCGGGGCTCCCGCCCGGCGGGCAGTTCGCCCTGCGCCTCGGCCCGCACCAGGGCCGCGGTGAGCAGCGTCTCCAGGCGGTCCAGGCTCGCCTCCACCCGGCGGGACGCGTCGGGGTCGTGCGGGGCCAGCTCGACCGCCGTGTTGGTGACGAAGCAGCCGCGCCGGCCCTCCCCCTCGCCCACCTCGGCGTACTGGCGGACCAGTGCCCTGACGGCGGGCAGCGCCGGGCCGGGCTGGGAGAGTTCGAGCATCCGCGCCGAGTCGCTCTGCTCGCAGTAGCGCTCCAGCGCCCGCAGGTACAGCTCGCGCTTGCTGCCGAAGGTCGCGTAGACGCTGGCCCGGGCGATGCCGAGCCGTTCGACCAGATCGGCCATCGAGGTCGCCTCGTAGCCGCGCTGCCAGAACAGCTCCAGGGCCGCCTGCAGCGCCGCGTCCGGGTCGAATTCCTTCGTTCGCGCCATGCCGGGAACGGTAGCCCTTTCCGGATCGATCGGTCAAGAAAGGCCAACTATTGGTCCATACCTGATCTCTGACGGAGCATTGCCAAGTGGACTAGACCATAGCTACCCTACCGATCCCATCCACCTCCTCCCCCCACAGGAGGCGCTTCGCATGCCCGCACACCGTCCCACCCACACCCGGCAGGCCGTCGACGCCGCCAGACCCGTCGTGCTGACGGCGTTCCGGATCGTCGTCGGCCTGCTGTTCATCTGCCGCGGCGCGTCCTCGCTGTTCGGCGTGCTCGGCGGCGCCAAGGGCGGCGGCGGCACCATCCCGCTCGGCCAGTGGCCCGGCTGGTGGGCCGCGCTGATCCAGCTGGTCGGCGGCGCCCTGGTGCTGCTCGGCGCCGGCACCAGGGTGGCCGCCCTGCTCTGCTCCGGCTCGATGGCGTACGCCTACTTCACCGTCCACCAGGAGCACGCCCTGGTGCCCCTGCAGAACGGGGGCGAGCTCGCGGTGATGTTCTGCTGGGCCTTCCTGGCCATCGCGGTGCTCGGCTCCGGCCCGTACGCCCTGGACCGCCTGCTCACCCGCCGAACCCCGGCCGCGTCGGCCGAACCGGCGGCCCGGCCGGCGTCAACGGTCTGACCGCTGACGCCGGCCTGACCGCCCGTCCGACGTCACCGGTCCGACGGGTCGCCCGCGGCCAGGTGGCGCTCCACCGAGGCGACCTTGGCGGTGAGGCCGTCGGTGACCCCGGCCCGGTCGTCGATCTTGATGACCGTGCTGACCCGGTTGCTGTGGACCTTCACCGCCTCGATCGCCGCCTTGATCACCGGCATCACCTCCTCCCACTCCCCCTCGATGCTGGTGAACATCGCGTCCGTGCGGTTCGGGAGTCCGCTCTCCCGGACCACCCGGACGGCGGCGGCCACCGCCTCCCCCACGTCCTCGCCGATCCCCAGCGGGGTCACCGAAAAGGCTGCGATCACGGCTCTGCGCTCCTTGCATGTCGACGGCACCGGGTCGGGGGGGGGGGGGGGGGGGGGGGGGGGGGGGGGGGGGGGGGGGGGGGGGGGCCGCCCCCGGGCGGGCCGCCCCGGCCGCCCGCCCCCGCGCGGGCACACCAAAGCCGCGCGCACCCGGCCTGGCCCCTCCTGGCTTGGCCGCGGCCCGGGGGGGGGGCGGGGGGGGGCCCGGGCCCCGCGACCAGGCTAGACGTCAGGCCACCGAAGGCAGCGGCGGTTCGACCGCCAGCGGCGCGCTGGAGCGGGCGCGGTGCTGGGCCGCCCAGGAGACCAGGGCCACCGTGCAGGCGTGGTCCAGGTGGCGCAGCCCGGACCAGTCCAGCTCCACCGGCCGGTCCCCCGGCAGCCGTTCCAGGGTGTCCAGCAGCCGGGGCAGTCGCAGGAAGGTGGCGTTGCCGCTCAGCCGCACCCGGTGCACCGGCTGTCCGGTCGCCCCCTCCTGCTCCTCCACCGTGATCTGCAGGTGGGAGGTCTGCCAGGCGGACTTGGCCACCGCCAGGCCGACGCCGATCAGCACCCCGTCGAACAGGTCGGTGACGATGATCGCGGCCGCCGTCACCACCAGCACCAGCGCCTCGCCCAGGTGGCCGCGGCAGAGCGCGACGATCCGGCGCAGCGGCACCAGCTTGGCACCGGCGTGCACCAGGACGGCGGCCAGCGCGGTGAGCGGGACGAGCCCGAGCGCGCCGGGCAGCAGCGTGGTGAACAGCAGCAGCCAGCCGCCGTGCAGCACCCGGGAGGCCTTGCTCCGGGCGCCGGCCTGGACGTTGGTCGCGCTGCGCACGATCACCGCGGTCATCGGCAGCGCGCCGAGCAGCCCGCAGACGGCGTTGCCGACGCCCTGGGCGGTGAGTTCGCGGTCGTAGTCGGTGCGCGGGCCGTGGTGCATCCGGTCGACGGCGGCGGCGCTGAACAGCGTCTCGGCGGAGGCGATCAGAGTGAAGGCGACGATCGTGCCGAGCCCGGCGGTGCCCGCCAGGGCGGTCAGCGCGTCGCGGTCGGGCAGGTGCACCACGTCGAGCAGTCCGGCCACCCGGATCCGGGCCACGGGCAGGTCGGCGGCCGCGGTGACGGCGGCGGCCAGCCCGACGGCGGCCAGCGGGGCGGGGACGGCGCGGGCGGCGCGTTCCGGCAGGTACTTCCAGCCGACCAGGACCAGCAGGGTGCCGAGGCCCAGGGCGACGGCGCAGGGGTTGGCCGTGGCGGTCAGCACGTCGCCCAGCAGCGCGGGCAGTCCGGCGATCTTCTCCGGCCCGGTGGCGGGGGCGCGGCGGTCGGCGAGCGCGTACAGCTGGCCGAACACCAGGGTCAGTCCGATGCCGGCCAGCATGCCGTGCACCACCGAGGCGGACATCGCGCGGAACCAGCGGCCGAGCCGCAGGGCGCCCATCGCCAGTTGGAGCAGGCCGGTGCCGAGGACCAGGAGGCCGAGCGCGCCGGTGCCGAAGCGCTGGACGGCGTCGGCGACCAGGACGGTCAGCCCGGCCGCGGGCCCGCTGACCTGGAGGCTGCTGCCGGGCAGCAGACCGGCCACCAGGCCGCCGACGATCCCGGTGACCAGCCCGAGTTCGGCCGGGACGCCGGAGGCGACGGCCACGCCGACGCAGAGCGGGAGGGCGACCAGGAACACCACCAGCGAGGCGGGCAGGTCATGGCGCCAGGGGACGGCGCGCAGCAGGGCGGCCGGGGTGCGGGGCCGGCCCGGCGGGCCGTGCTTGCGGAGGCGGCCCGGCGGGCTGTCGCTCCGGTGGGGCGGCGGGTTCACCCGGTCACCGCCAGGGACCGGGCAGGGGTGCAGCAGCACATGGGGGTGTTCCTTCCGCGCACCCGACGCAGCGGGCGCGCCGTGGCAAGGGCGGGGAGCAGGATGGCGGGGAAGGGCACCGCGGAGGGCGGCGACAGCGGTACGGCCGCGGGTCCGGGCGGGACCAGAGCGCGGCGGCGGGTGTCGGGTCGGTGCGGCCAGGGGGTGCGTCCCTCGCTCGGGTGCGGCGGACCGGGCACGCTGGTCCTGGACGGGGCCGCCGGCGGAGTTCCCCCGCTCCGCGGCGCTCCCAAACCCCCTTGCCGCGGCCTCAGTTGGACGTCACGGGCCCGGCGTGCCACCGACGGTACCCAGCACGGCGGGGCGGGCCCACCGGCGGCACCGCCTCTTCACCACCGCTGCACACCGGCTGCGCTTTCCGGCGCGGAGCGTCCGGTTCCTCGGGTACACCTGCGCGACCACCGTGCTGGCGTACGAATCCCCGCCCTCGGGGCAGCCGTCCGACGCTGCCACGTCCTGTCGAAGTCCCCTTGACGCCCCGCCGGGCCCCGCCCTACTTTGCTTCCACATACAGAAATCATTCTTCCGTATGGTGGAATTTGAGAGATGAGCCCTCCGAGCCACTACGGGCCGACCCAGGAGAGATCCGATGCCCCGTATGACAGCCGCCCGCGCGGCCGTGGAGATCCTCGAACTCGAAGGCGTCAGGGCCGTGTTCGGTGTGCCCGGCGCGGCCATCAACCCGTTCTACGCCGCGCTCGAGGCCTCCGGCAGGATCGGACACACGCTGGCCCGGCACGTCGAGGGCGCCTCCCACATGGCCGAGGGCTACACCCGCGCCAGGGCCGGCAACATCGGGGTCTGCGTCGGCACCTCCGGCCCGGCCGGCACCGACATGATCACCGGCCTGTACTCGGCGATCGCCGACTCCGTCCCGATCCTCTGCATCACCGGCCAGGCGCCCGTCGCCCGGCTGCACAAGGAGGACTTCCAGGCCGTCGACATCGCCTCCGTCGCCCGGCCCGTCACCAAGGCCGCCACCACCGTGCTGGAGGCCGCCCAGGTCCCCGGCGTGTTCCAGCAGGCCTTCCACCTGATGCGCTCCGGCCGCCCCGGCCCGGTCCTGATCGACCTGCCGGTCGACGTCCAGCTGACCGAGATCGACTTCGACCCGGAGGCCTACCAGCCGCTGCCGGTCTACCGGCCGGCCGCCAACCGCACCCAGATCGAGAAGGCCGTCGCCCTCCTCCAGCGCTCCGAGCGCCCGCTGATCGTCGCCGGCGGCGGCGTCGTCAACGCCGACGCCGCCGGGCTGCTGCTGGAGTTCGCCGAGCTCACCGGCGTCCCGGTGGTCCCGACCCTGATGGGCTGGGGCACCGTCCCGGACGACCACGAGCTGAACGCCGGCATGGTCGGCCTGCAGACCTCCCACCGCTACGGCAACGAGACCTTCCTCGCCTCCGACTTCGTCCTCGGGATCGGCAACCGCTGGGCCAACCGCCACACCGGCGGCCTGGACGTCTACACCGCGGGCCGCACCTTCGTCCACGTCGACGTCGAGCCCACCCAGCTCGGCCGGATCTTCGCCCCCGACCTCGGGATCGCCTCCGACGCCGGGGCCGCGCTGGAACTGTTCGTCGAGGTGGCGCGCGAGCTGCGGGACGCCGGCACCCTCAGGGACCGCAGCTCCTGGGCCGCCTCCGCCCAGGAGCGCAGGGCCCGGCTCCAGCGGCGCACCCACTTCGACGACGTGCCGCTCAAGCCGCAGCGCGTGTACGAGGAGATGAACCAGGCGTTCGGCCCGGAGACCCGCTACGTCACCGCCATCGGCCTGTCCCAGATCGCCGGCGCCCAGCTGCTGCACGTCCACCGGCCTCGCCACTGGATCAACTGCGGCCAGGCCGGGCCGCTCGGCTGGACCGTACCGGCCGCACTGGGCGTCGCCACCGCCGACCCCGACGGGCAGGTCGTCGCGCTCTCCGGCGACTACGACTTCCAGTTCATGATCGAGGAGTTGGCGGTCGGCGCCCAGCACCGCATCCCGTACGTCCACGTGCTGCTGAACAACTCCTACCTGGGGCTGATCCGCCAGGCGCAGCGGGCCTTCGGCATCGACTTCCAGGTCAGTCTGGAGTTCGAGAACGTCAACGCGCCGGAGCCGGCCGGCTACGGCGTGGACCACGTCAAGGTCGTCGAGGGCCTGGGCTGCAAGGCGATCCGGGTCACCGAGCCGGAGGGCCTGCTGCCCGCCTTCCGGGAGGCCGGGAAACTGGCCGCCGAGTTCCGCGTCCCGGTCGTGGTCGAGGCGATCCTGGAGCGGGTCACCGACATCCCGATGGCCGCCACCGACATCGACGAGGTCCACGAGTTCGAGGAGCCGGCCACCCTCCCGGAGCACGCCCCGACGGCGATCAAGCCCCTGGCGCGCTGAACCCCCTTCGAACGCGCGCACTCCGGGCGGTCGCGCGCCCGGCGCCCGGGGGCGTGCGGAACGGCTCGTCCGCTCCCACGCCCCCGCACGCCCGGAACACCGGCACGCCGACCGCGGTTGATCAGGTCGCGGGCCGCTACCGTGACCCCGGAAGAGGCCCGGCCCGACGACCCTCCGAAAGGACCACCCCCGTGAGCCTGCACGACATCCCGCTGCGCACCCTCGACGGCGCGGCCACCTCGCTGGCCGACCACAAGGGCAAGGCGCTGCTGATCGTCAACGTCGCCTCCCGGTGCGGCCTGACCCCGCAGTACACCGGCCTGGAGAACCTCCAGAAGCGCTACGCCGGGCGCGGGTTCACCGTGCTGGGCTTCCCCTGCAACCAGTTCGCCGGGCAGGAGCCGGGCAGCGCCGAGGAGATCCAGGCCTTCTGCTCCACCACCTACGGCGTGACCTTCCCGCTGTTCGAGAAGATCGACGTCAACGGGGAGGAGCGGCACCCGCTCTACGCCAGGCTGACCGCGGTCGCCGACGCCGAGGGCCAGGCCGGGGATGTCTCCTGGAACTTCGAGAAGTTCCTGATCTCCCCGGACGGCACCGTGGTGGCGCGGCTGCGCCCGCCCGTGGAGCCGGAGTCGGCGGAGCTGACCGCCGCGATCGAGGCCGTGCTGCCGGCCTGAGGCCGCCCCTGACGGAGGCCCGCACCCCGGGCCTCCGTCACAGCAACAGCCGCGTGCCCGGGGGCAGTTCGCCGTCCCTGGCGGCGTCCCGCAGGTGCGCCAGGAAGGTCTCCCGCAGCGCCTCGGCCGCGCGGGTCGGCGGCACCTCGTGGCCGTGCGCCACGGCGATGGTGCGGCCCAGGCCCGGCCCGGCGAACGCCGTCACCGCGAGGCCCGAGCGGGCGGCCACCATCCCCGGGACGACGGCGGGCCCGATCCCGGCCCGGACGAAGCCCAGTACCGCGTCCATCTCGCCGCCCTCCACCGCGAACTCCGGCTCGAACCCGGCCGCCCGGCAGGCCGCCAGGGTCGCCTCGCGGACGTCGTAGCCCTCCCGGAACATCACCAGCGGCCGGCCCCTCAGCTCCGTCACCCGGACCTTCCCGCGGGCCCGCCGCTCGGCCGCGACCAGCACCAGCTCCTCGTGCAGCAGTTCGGTGACCGCCAGTGCGGGCTCCTGCTCCCCGCTCGGCCGGGTGATGATCAGCGCGAGGTCCAGCTCCCCCGCCGCCAGCCAGCCGACCAGGTCCCGCGAGCCGCCCTCGCGCACCACCAGCGTCACCCCCGGGTAGCGGTCCCGGAAGAGCCTCAGCACGTCCGGCACCAGGCTGGTGCACAGGCTCGGCGGCGCGCCCAGCCGGACCCGGCCCCGGCGCAGCTGCACCGTCTCCTGCACGGCCAGCCGGGCACTCTCGGTGTCCGCGAGGATGCGCCTGGCCAGCGGCAGCAGGGCGTCCCCGGCGTCCGTCAGCGCGATGTTGCCCCGGGTGCGGTGGAACAGCTCGGCCCCCAACTCCCGCTCCAGCGAACGGATCTGTTGCGAGAGTGACGGCTGGGCGACATGCGCCGCCTCGGCGGCCCGGGTGAAGTGCCGGGTCTCGGCGACGGCCAGGAAGTAGCGGAGTTGCTGGAGCTGCACAGGGCCAGGATAGGCCGCTTCGATAGCCCATGCCTATCGTCACGAGCCGCATCATGTCTTGGACGCACCGAAGCGCCGTCCCTACCGTTGCAGCCATGACAACCGCGACTCGGACGGCCCGGCATCCGTCCACCCTGGCGACCCTGTGGCGGTCGACCGTCGGCAAGAAGGCGGTCATGGCCGTCACCGGACTGGCGATGCTGCTGTACCTGGTCGCGCACATGCTGGGGAACCTCAAGGTGTTCTTCGGCCCGGACGACATCAACGGCTACGCGGCCTGGCTGCGCACCATCGGGCAGCCCTTCCTCGGCCACGAGTGGTTCCTGTGGCTGGCCCGGGCGGGCCTGCTCGCCGCCGTGGTGCTGCACGGCGTCTGCGCGTACCAGCTCAGCCGCCGCGACCTCGCGGCCCGCCCGAGCAAGTACGTGCACCAGCGCCGCCGGGCGAGCTACGCCACGAGGACCATGCGCTGGGGCGGGGTGATCCTGGCGCTGTTCATCGTCTGGCACATCCTCGACCTCACCACCCTGACCGTGAACCCGGGTACCGATCACGGCCAGACGTACCAGAACATCGTGGCCTCCTTCGGCCGCTGGTACGTGGACGTGTTCTACGTCGTCGCGATGCTGGCCGTCGGCCTGCACATCCGGCACGGGTTCTGGAGCGCCGTGCAGACCCTCGGTGCCAACAACGCCCGCCGCGACCGGGCGCTCAAGCTGATCGCGAACGGCCTGGCGCTGGTGCTGACGGCCGGTTTCCTGTCCGTTCCCGTGGCCGTGATGACCGGAGTCGTGAAATGAGTTACCCGGAGTACACCCTCGGCGAGCCGCTCGCCGACACGAAGGCCCCCGCCGGGCCGATCGAACAGCGCTGGGACCAGCGGCGGTTCGACGCCAAGCTGGTCAACCCGGCCAACCGGCGCAAGCACACCGTGATCGTGGTCGGCACCGGCCTGGCCGGCGGCGCGGCCGGAGCCACCCTGGCCGAACAGGGCTACCACGTCGTCCAGTTCTGCTTCCAGGACTCCCCCAGGCGGGCCCACTCGATCGCCGCCCAGGGCGGCATCAACGCGGCCAAGAACTACCGCAACGACGGCGACTCGATCCGCCGGCTGTTCTACGACACCGTCAAGGGCGGCGACTTCCGCGCCCGCGAGTCCAACGTGCACCGGCTGGCCCAGGTGTCGGTGGAGATCATCGACCAGTGCGTGGCCCAGGGCGTGCCCTTCGCCCGCGAGTACGGCGGCCTGCTGGACACCCGCTCCTTCGGCGGCGTCCAGGTCTCCCGCACCTTCTACGCCCGCGGCCAGACCGGCCAGCAGCTGCTGCTCGGCGCCTACCAGGCGCTCTCCCGGCAGATCGCCGCCGGGAACGTGGAGCTGCACCCGCGCACCGAGATGCTCGACCTCCTGGTGGTCGACGGCCGGGCCCGCGGCATCGTCGCCCGCGACCTCGTCACCGGCGAGATCCGCTCCCACACCGCGGACGCCGTGGTGCTCGCCAGCGGCGGCTACGGCAACGTCTTCTACCTCTCCACCAACGCCAAGAACTCCAACGCCACCGCGATCTGGCGGGCACACCGGCGCGGCGCGTACTTCGCCAACCCGTGCTTCACCCAGATCCACCCGACCTGCATCCCGCGCTCGGGCGACCACCAGTCCAAGCTCACCCTGATGAGCGAGTCGCTGCGCAACGACGGCCGGATCTGGGTGCCCAAGGCGAAGGGCGACGACCGGCCGCCCGGGCAGATCCCGGAGGAGGAGCGGGACTACTACCTGGAGCGGATCTACCCCTCCTTCGGCAACCTGGTGCCGCGCGACATCGCCTCCCGGGCCGCCAAGAACGTCTGCGACGAGGGCCGCGGCGTGGGCCCCGGCGGCCAGGGCGTCTACCTGGACTTCGCCGACGCGATCCGCCGGATGGGCCGGGAGGCCGTCGAGGCCAGGTACGGCAACCTCTTCGAGATGTACGAGCGGATCACCGCCGAGGACCCGTACCGGGTGCCGATGCGGATCTACCCGGCGATCCACTACACGATGGGCGGCCTCTGGGTCGACTACGACCTGCAGACCACCGTGCCGGGCCTGTTCGCCATCGGGGAGGCCAACTTCTCCGACCACGGCGCCAACCGGCTCGGGGCCAGCGCCCTGATGCAGGGCCTGGCCGACGGCTACTTCGTGCTGCCGCCCACCATCAACGACTACCTGGCCCGCCACCCGCTGCCGGCCGTGCCCGCCGACCACCCGGTGCTCGCCGAGGTGGAGGCCGAGGTCGAGGACCGGCTCAACCTGATCCTCGCGGTGGACGGCGACCGTACCCCGGACTCCTTCCACCGCGAACTCGGCGAACTGCTCTGGGACGAGTGCGGGATGGCCCGCGACGAGGCCGGGCTGCGGCGGGCGCTGGAGCGGATCCCGCGGCTGCGCGAGGAGTTCTGGCGCCGGATCAAGGTGCCCGGCACCGGGCAGGAGCTCAACCAGTCGCTGGAGAAGGCCAACCGGCTGGTCGACTACTTCGAGCTGGCCGAGCTGATGTGCCTGGACGCGCTGCACCGAGCCGAGTCCTGCGGCGGCCACTTCCGCACCGAGAGCCAGACCCCCGACGGCGAGGCCGCCCGCCGCGACGAGGAGTTCTCCTACGCCGCCGCCTGGGAGTTCACCGGCACCGGCGAGGCACCCGTCCTCCACCGCGAGGACCTCGACTTCGAGCACGTCCACCCCACCCAGCGGAGCTACGCATGAACCTCACCCTGCGCATCTGGCGCCAGGCGGGCCCGGACGCACCCGGCTCGATGACCACCTACCAGGTCAGCGGGATCAGCCCGGACATGTCCTTCCTGGAGATGCTGGACACCCTCAACGAGGAGCTGATCACCCGCGGCGACCAGCCCGTCGCCTTCGACCACGACTGCCGCGAGGGCATCTGCGGCGCCTGCGGCATGGTCATCAACGGCCAGGCGCACGGCCCCGAGCGCACCACCACCTGCCAGCTGCACATGCGGCACTTCCAGGACGGCGACACCATCGACGTCGAACCGTGGCGGGCGGCGGCCTTCCCGGTGGTCAAGGACCTGGTCGTGGACCGCTCGGCCTTCGACCGGATCATCGGCTCCGGCGGGTACATCACCGCCCCCACCGGCAGCGCGCCCGAGGCGCACGCCACGCCCGTCCCCAAGGAGGTCGCCGACACGGCCTTCGAGCACGCCGAGTGCATCGGCTGCGGCGCCTGCGTGGCGGCCTGCCCGAACGGCTCGGCGATGCTCTTCACCTCCGCCAAGGTGGTGCACCTCAACGTGCTGCCGCAGGGCGCCCCGGAGCGGGCCGCCCGGGCGCGGAACATGGTCTCGGCCATGGACGCCGAGGGCTTCGGCGGCTGCACCAACACCGGTGAGTGCGCCACCGCCTGCCCCAAGGGCATCCCGCTGCCCAGCATCGCGGCGATGAACCGGGAGTTCCTGCGGGCCGCCCGCGGCTGACGGCTCCCCCGATACGGTCGGCCCCTCGCGTTCGGTGCTCGTCGCGGGGGGCCGACGCCTGTTCCCGGGGCCCGTCCCGCCGGGCCGGGCGTTACCCGTACGGGTGGCGGACCGTCGGCACTGTGCTTCCCGGCGGGGAATCGCGCTACGGTAGTCCTCCGCCAAGGAAGGACGGCATATGCCCGAGGTTCAGTCCTGTTCCGGTTGCGGCGGGTCCGGGGGGACCCAGAAGACCGAGGCAACGGTCGAACTGGACGAGGAAGGAAGCATGGTGCCCAGCGTCCACACCTTCTGGTCGCCCTGCGGTCGGTGCCACGGATCCGGGACGGTGATCGTCGGATGAGGTTCATCTTCGAGTGCGTCGAGTGCGGTGGGCACTACCTGCCGCCCGAGGAGATGGTGTACCCGGACGGGCCGGCCTCGCCGGTCTGGTGCGCCGACTGCCAGAGCGCCAAGCGCGCGGCCGGCGTCCGGGAGGACCCGCTGCTCGCCCGGGTCGCACTGGCGGCCGCGCGGGCCGTCCTGGCCGGGCGGGCCGCCGAGCCGGCCGAGCAGCCGGCCCGCTTCGACGTCCGCCCGTCCCGGCCGCCGCTGTCCCGCCGGGCCCGGTCCGGCCCCGGCGTGGTGCGCGGCAAGCTGGGCTGACGGGCGGCTTCCAGCAGGCCGGGCGCATTCGTCGACGGTCCGTCATGTGCCGCTTGTGACAAATGACTTGTGCCGCCACGGAGCGTGCAGGTTAATGGTCGTCCCGCACATGACGAGCCTTGGGGGAATCGTCCATGCAGCCGACCGATCCACCCGAACCGAGCCAAGTCGGCCAGACCGGCTTCACCCCACTCGGCCCACTTCCGCCGTCGGCACCTCCGCCGCCGGCCGCGCCCACGGTACCGCCGCCGGTCTCCACCTCGAAGTCCGTCACCCGGGTGGCCGTGACCAGGCGCATCCTCTGGGTCGGCGCCGCGGCGTACCCGCTCGCGATGATCGCCCGGGTCAGCACCACCGTCCTGGTGCCGGAGAAGACGGGCGCGGTCATGCGGCTCCTCCGGGTGATCGGGGTCATGACCGTGGCCACGCTGATCGTCAGCCTGCTCGCCTCCCTGGACAACAACAACCGCTCGTACGGCGGGTCCAGCGGCTTCGACGCGGGCCCGTTCGTGGTGGTGGCGGTGATCATCGTGGTGGTGTACTTCTTCACCGTCACCCTGCCCCGGCTGGTCCAGCCGCGCCTGTACGCGCTGTCCGTCGACACGGCAGGGACGCCGACCGCGCTGCTGGCCTGGGAGTCACCCGGGCCCGCGCAGCAGCTGCAGGCCACCATCACGCAAGCGATCGAGAACCCGCAGATCGAGTTCCAGCAGTTCGTCAACACCATCAACATCGACCGGCGGCACTACCAGTCCGGCGACAGCGTCAACATCTACGGCGGCCACGGCATCACGGGAGTCAGCAAGTGAGCGACAACGGCAACGGCTCGCACGTCCACGTCGGGGACCAGGTCAACATCCACGGTGGAACCAACGTCGTCGGCATCCAGCACAACAACGGGCCGGTCGGCGACCAGGCGCTGCCGCCGAACGTCATGGCGCTGTTCTCCCGGCTCGCCGACGCCGTCACCGAGCTGGCCCGCGACGGCCGGCTCCGCGAGGCGGACCGGCAGAGCCTCGCCGAGGCCCTGCCGGTGCTGAACAGCCCCGCCGCCGAGGAGCCGGGCCGCCGGCGCAACACCCTCCTGCTGCTGGCCGGCCTGGCCCAGAGCCTCGGCGAGGCCGCGGCGCCGGCGCTGGGCCTGGCGAACCAGCTCCTCGCCCTGATCAACGGCTGACCGTCCGTCCGGCGTCCGGCAGCACCGGGCGCCGGCGTCAGGCGACGTCAGGCGACGTCAGGCGGCCTCAGGCGGCGGCGGTTTCGGCGAGGAAGCGCCGCACCAGCTCGCCGACGACCTCCGGGGCGTCCTCGGGGCTGTAGTGGCCGACGCCGGGCAGTTCGACGGCCCGCCCGAGGGGGAACGCCTCCGCGAACAGCGGCAGGAAGTGCCGGGCGGCGAGCGTCCGGTCGTCCGCGCCCCACAGGGCGAGCGCGGGCAGGGCGGCGAGCTCCGCGCGGACCGCCGCGCTCGGGGCCTCGAAGGTGTGGGCCCCGGTCGCGAAGCCCTCCGCCCAGCCGATCGCCCCCGCGGCCTCCGCCCGGGAGGGGAAGGCCGCGCCGTAGACGGCCGGCCGGGGGTCGCCGGTCGGGGCGTTCTCCCGGAAGCCGTTGAGCAGCAGGATGCCGAGGATGGTGTGGCCGAGTTCGCCGAGGACGGTGCCCAGGCTGCCGTCGGCGTGCGCCCGGGCGATCCAGCCGAACCACGGGGACTCGGCCGCGTTGGCGGCGAGCGCCGCACCGAGGCCGGGCTGGCCGAGCGGCGTGGGGCCGTTGACGCTCACCACCCGGGAGATCAGCCCGGGGTGGCGGGCGGCCAGGCCCATGCCGACCGGCCCGCCGAAGTCGTGCCCGACCAGGGTGATCTCGCGCAGGCCGAGGTCCAGGACCAGCGCCTCCAGGTTGTCGACGTGGTCCTGCAGCCAGTAGCTGCGGTCGGCCGGGGTGGCGCTCTTGCCGAAGCCCATGTGGTCGGGGACGACCACCCGGTGGGTCGGGGCCAGCCGGCGGATCAGGTCCCGGAAGAGGTAGCCCCAGGTGGGTTCACCGTGCAGGCAGAGCACCACGGGGCCCACGCCCTCGTCCACGTAGTGCATGGGGAAGCCGGGCGCCGTACTGAAGTGCGGCCGGTACGGGAAGGTGCCGTCGAAGGTCTCATCGGCAGCGATCATGGCTTGGATCCGCTCCAAAGTGGTAGCAAATTAAAACCGCAAGGCCGAGATTAGGTCCTTGCGGTTTTATTACGCAACCGCGCTGGTCGGGGCGGTTCCGCGAGCGCTCTCAGACGCGAGCACGCTCAGAAGAGCGCCTCCTGGGTGTCCGGCTCCGGCGGGCGCAGGCGCTCGTGGAGGGTCAGGCCGGCGGAGCCGCGGCCGGTGACGGGGCCGAGCGTCCAGCCGGTGAGCAGCCGGGTGTCCAGCAGCAGCGGGCCGGAGCCGTCCGCCTGGTCGAGGAAGAGGTGCCGGCCCACCGGCGGCCGCAGCCGGCCCGCGACGACCGCGCCGTCGGCCAGAGCGGCGATCTCCCGGTACGCCTCCGGGGCGCCGCCGACCAGGCCGTAGCGCTCGACGTGGTCGACCACCGGGCGGTCGGCGAGCAGCTCCAGGGCGTGGCCGTCCAGCAGCCGGTGCGCCTGGGCGCGGGCCTCGGTGAGCACCGTGCGGCGGTGCGGGGCGTCGCCGTGCGACCACCAGTGCTCGGTCTTGAGCCGGGACTTGAACCGTTCGCGGGCCAGGCCCGAGGCGGCGACGGTGAGTTCGGCGCGCCGGATCGACGGCAGGGCGCCGCGGGCGGTGAACGCGTAGGCCAGGGCGCCCTGTTCGAGCAGTCGGCTGTCGCCTCGCTGCTCGGCGGTCAGGCCGACCTTGAGCAGGCCCTCGCCGAACCAGGCGAGGTAGAGCAGGTAGGTGCGGCCGTCGTCGAGGATCTGGTCCCGGGCGAGGGCGAGGCCGCGGTCCACGCTCTGGCAGGCCGGGCACTGCGTGGCGCCGCCGTCCGGATCGATCAGCGCGTGGTGCGGGCAGGGCGTGCGCTCCGTCGCCCCGGCCAGCCAGGCCCCGACACAGCGGCGCGGGCCGCCCAGCAGCCAGCCCACCTCCGCCCCGGGCGCCACGGCGCGCTCGTGCACCTGGCCGCCGCGCGCGGCCCCGAGCACGGCACGGCCGTCCCGCCAGCTCAGGCCGGTGGAGACCCAGCCTTCGGGGCGGGCCCGGTGCTCCGGGTGCTGCGGGGGAATCGTCACGTTGCTCCTTGCCGTCGGTGACCGTCGAGACTACCCGGTGCCACCGACACGGCGGGACTCCGCCGGGAGCGTCCGGTCCACGGCCCGCGCGCACTCCCGCCCGCCGGAAAGGCCCGCTGGTCAAGGGCGCTTGGCCCGGCGGGGCGTTCACGCTCTATTGTTGCGGGCGCGGTCGGCGGCGTGGCCGGGAGGCGGCGCCGCAGCGGCCGGACCGGGCGCGAGGCGAATGGGGTGGACGGACGGTGTCGGGGCGGCGGAGCAGCGGGGTGCTGGCGATCTGGGCGGAGGCGCAGCGACAGCAGCAGCGCCGGGAGGAGGCCCGGTGGCGCGCCGAGGCGGCGGAGCAGCGCCGCCGGGAGCGGGAGCAGCGCGAGACGCAGCGGGCGGCGGCCCGCGACGAGCGCGAGGCGCAACGCGCCTACCAGCAGTCGCGGGAGGCGGAGGTGGCCCGGCGGACGGCGGAACTGGACGCCCGGGTCGAGGAGTTGAGGGGGCTGCTGGCCGCCGGCCTGGCCGCGCCGGCGTTCGGCCCGCAGGCCGTGCTGGCGCCGCGGGCGGTGCCGGCCTTCGACCCGGGGCCGCTGGGCGAGCCGGTGCCGATGCCGGACCAGTCCTCGCCCCACTACTTCGTGCCGCCGCCGGACCCGGTCCAGGCCCGCAACCGCGGTGTGCGGCAGCAGTACGAGCAGTACGTGGCCCAGGCCAGGACCAGGTTCGAGCAGGACTGGTACGCCGCGCAGGCCCGGGAGACCGACCGGCAGCACCGGCTGGCCGCGTACCACCGGGAGTACCTGGCCTGGGTCGAGCAGTCCCGCCGGCAGCAGGAGGAACTGGCCGCCCGGACCGAGGAGTTGCTGCGCCGGCTGCGGGCGGGTGAGCCGGAGGCGGTGCAGGAGTACTTCACGGCCGGCCTGTACGCCTCGGCGGCCTGGCCGGAGGGCTTCCCGCACCGGCTGGTGGCGGCGTTCGACGCCGGGGGCCGCCAGCTGGTGGTGGACTGGGAGCTGCCCGGGCCGGACGTGGTGCCGGCCGCCGGCCGGGTGCGGTACGTGAAGTCGGACGACCGCGAGGCCGAGGTGGCCCGCCCGGCGACGGAGCGCAAGGCGCTGTACCGGGAGGTGCTGGCGCAGTCGGCGCTGCGGGTGGCGGCGGAGCTGTTCCGGGCGGACCGGGACGGCCTGCTGGACTCGGTGGTGGTGAACGGTTTCGTCCTGGGCATCGACCCGGCGACCGGCCGGGAGGCGGAGCGTTTCCTCTCCACCCTGACCGCCACCCGGGCCGGCTTCGCGGGCCTGGCGCTGGACCGGGTGGCCCCGGTGGAGTGCTTCCAGGGCCTGGGCGGCCGGCTGTCGGCGCGCCCGGAGCGGCTGGACGAGGTTCGGCCGGACCGCCGGCCGGAGTCGGTCGGCGGGAGCCTGGCGGGGCACGGCGGCGAGGACGAGCCGGACCTGTTCGAGATGGACCCGCTGGAGTTCGAGGACCTGATCGCCGAGCTGTTCCGGCTGCGCGGCTTCAAGGTGATGACCACGGCCCGCAGCGGCGACGTCGGGGTGGACGTGGTGGCCGAGGACCTGACCCCGGTGACCGGCGGCAAGATCGTGATCCAGGCCAAGCGCTACAAGAAGACCGTCCCGCCGACGGCGGTGCGCGACCTGGAGTCCACCGTCCGCCACCACGGCGCGAACAAGGGCATCCTGGTCACCACCGCGGGCTTCGGCCGCGGCTCGTACAGCTACATCGAGGGCAAGCCGCTGACCCTGGTGAGCGGCCCGGAGCTGGTGGCGCTGCTCGCCGAGCAGGGCCTGCGCGGCCGGCTCGGTGGCGCCGCCATCGCCGCCACGACCGTCGACGCCGGCCGCGAGCCCGAGGGGGCCGTCGAGACCGCGCTCACGGTGAGCTGGCAGAGCCGGACGGCCGGCGGGGACGCGGTGGAGCTGGACGTCACCGCCTTCCTGTGCGCCGGGGGCCGGGTGCTGAGCGACGAGCACTTCGTGTTCTTCAACAGCCCGCAGGATCCGGACGGCGCCGTCCGGCTGCATCCGACCCGCTCGGTGCCGGGCGAGCCGACCCGGGCGGCCCGGCTGGCGCTGGACCTGCACCGGCTGCCGGCGGTCGTCGAGGAGGTGGTGGTCGCCGTGTCCACCGAGGAGGAGGAGCATCCCGCGCTGCCGCTCGGCTACGTGCACGGGCTGGCCCTCGCCGCCGCGTACGGGCCGGGCGCGGGCGGTCCGGACGCCTGGGCGGGCCCGACCGGCGGGGTGCCGGACAGCGCGATGCTGCTCGGGGCGTTCCGCCGGGGCGCCGGCGGCTGGGAGTTCAGCCCGTCGGGGCGGGCGGTGACGAACGGCCTGGCCGGCCTGGCGGCGGCCTTCGGCGTGGCGGTCGAGTAGGCGGGCCGCGCCGGTCCGGACCCCGAGCGCCCTCGGCCCTCAGGGTCCGGGTCATACCTGAGGAGGAGACGGGCCCCCGCCACCCCGCCGGGTAGGCGGGGGCCGACCACCGCGCGGCATTACGCATCGCATTCGAACAGCTTGGGATGATGTTACGGAGTCAAAAGTTCCGTTAACCCGTTCCAGGAGCCCCCGTGACGTTCCCCGCAACCGCCGTCCACACCGGCCTGGCGGCCGCCCGAGCCACCAACCTGAACAAGGTCTACGGGGAGGGGGAGACCCGCGTCGTCGCCCTCGACAACGTCAGCGTCGTCTTCCCCCAGGGGGAGTTCACCGCGATCATGGGCCCGTCCGGCTCCGGCAAGTCCACCCTCATGCACTGCATGGCCGGCCTGGACACCGTCACCTCCGGCTCCTCCACCATCGGCGACACCGAGCTCGTCGGCCTCAAGGACAAGCAGCTCACCCAGCTGCGCCGGGACCACATCGGCTTCATCTTCCAGGCCTTCAACCTGCTCCCCACGCTGACCGCCCTGGAGAACATCACCCTCCCGAT
>NZ_JBICYZ010000027.1:0-112348 GCF_043201465.1 Kitasatospora sp. NPDC048298 | reverse complement strand
TGGGCACTGGACTACATGAACACCCGCTACGGCAGCCCCAACGCCGCCTGGAACTTCTGGCAGTCCCACCACTGGTACTAAGCCGACCCATCGGCCTCCCCCACACCCCGGGAGCCGGACAGGGACCACCGGAGTGACCCACCAGGGCCCGCGCCGCGCAACCGCGCGACACGGGCCCTCACCCCATTCCCGGGGGCGGCGTGGGACCGCCGGGCACCGGCGGGCCGCCCCGGGCCCCTGAGGTCAGTACCAGTTGGTGCAGGCGATGTTGTAGCCCCACTGGGGGTTCCCGTACGGGCTCCCCGCCCACTCGGCCGCGGAACAGGCGCGGTACCACACGCCCCCGTCGTCGTACTTCGTCGGCAGGGTGTACCAGCCGCCCGGGCCCACGTACGTCCGGTCGAGGAAGCTGTTCCAGGTCCGGCCGCCGTCGTGGGACTGGTCGTAGTAGAACGCGACGTTGCCGCTCCCGGCGTACAGCCAGCCGACGACGTAGTGGTGGTTGTCGCTGCCGACGTACTGGTTGATCTCGACCGTGTTCACGTGCCCGTCGGGGTTGTAGGTGGCGGTGTTCCACACGCCGCTGTCGAGGGCGGGCTTCGCCGACGCGGCCCCGGCCACGGGTGCGGCGCTCGCCGTCGTGGCGGCGAGGGGACAGAGTGCGAGGGTGGCGGCCGCTGCCGTGGCGGCGGCTATGGCGCGAAGACGCATCGTTCCTCCGGTCCTGAGGGCTTGGCTGGCTCTTCGACCGACGACTGGACGTCGGTGCGCGAGGAGTTCGGTCGGCCGGTGGTCCACCGGCACTCGCCGGTCCTCGCTCCCCGGTCCCCGGCCCCTGCTCGGGACCGGCCCCGGTGCGATGGTTCCAGGAAACGCCACGCCACCTGACGGGTCGAATCATTCGAAGTTCTTCGACGGATCGGTGGAGGAGGGGCCGTTCGTGGTACGGACCCGGGTGCCTTCGCCGACCGGACACGATCCCCGCCTCCGGTCACTCGTCAGGGCGTGATCGGCCGGGCGTCAGCCCGCCGCCCCGCCGCTGACCTGCCAGTCCCTCGGCGTCATGCCGTAGGCGTCGCGGAAGGCGCGGCTGAAGTGGCTGGAGTTGGCGAAGCCCCAGCGCCGGGCGATGCCCGCCACGCCGAGCTCCGCGGCCATCGGGCGCAGCAGGTCCCGGCTGCAGCGCTCCAGCCGCTGGGCGCGGATCCACCCGCCGACCGTGAGGTCCTCCTGCTGGAACAGCTTGTGGAGGAAGCGCACCGACATGAAGTTCGCCTCCGCGATGCTGGCCGGCGAGAGGTCCGGATCGCGCAGGTTGCGCAGGACGTGGTCCTTGACCCGCTCCAGCGAGGCCGCGGTCCGCGAACCCTGCGGCCTCACCAGCCCGGCCCGGTCGTCGACGAGCAGCGCCAGCAGGTCGAGCGCCGTGGACGCGGCCCGGCGCCCGACGGCCTCGTCCAGCCCGGCCGCCTCGCGCGCCATCTGGCGGAGGTAGCCGGCCAGCAGTGCGGCACTGCCCTCGGCGCCGTCGAAGGTGGTCGCGGTGAGCGCCCTCAGGTCCTCGTCCCGGACGTCGAGTTCCGCACGGGGGAAGTGGAAGGAGGTGAAGGCGAACTCCTCGTCGATCCTCTTGCGGAACACCCGGGAGGTGTCGGTGAGGGAGAATCCGCCGGGCCGGATGAGCGTCTCCCTGCCGTCCTGCTCCTTGAGCGCGGTGCCGCGCTCCTGCAGGCTGAGGATGAGCGTCGGCGCGTCGGCGTCGGCGATCAGGCGCCTGGTGCGGGTCACCGTCTGCGGCCCGGCCTGGACCCTCGAGATCCGCACCGGACCGAGCCGGTGGCCGGTGAGCTCCCCGGGTGACGGCACCTCCTCCAGGAACTCCACGGCCATCGGCACGAAGGCGTGGGACACGGCGTCGTGCCACACGTCCGCCCGGTCGGAGGCGGACAGCGATGCGGTGGAGAGAGATGCGGTGGAGCGGGAAGGGGACACCGGGTTCCTCTCTGGTCGACGGGTCATCGGAACACCGGGCCCGGGGGGTCCGGCCGGGTGGCCGGCTCGGCGCCGCCGCGGGTGTCGCGCCACCGGCTCGGCGAGATGCCGTACGAGGCACGGAAGAGCCGGCTGAAGTGGGCCGGGTCGGTGAAGCCCCATCGCTGGGCCACGCCGGAGACCGTGCTGTCACCGCCGTCCTCGCGGGTGAGTTCCTCGGCGCTCTCCTGGAGCCGGCGGCGCTGGATCAGACGGCTGACGGTGGTCCCCTCCCCTTCGAAGAGCTTGTGCAGGGAGCGGACGGAGATGTCGTGCGCGGCCGCGATGCTCTGCGGCCCGAGTTCCGGATCCCTGAGGTGCCGGTCCACGTAGGCGTGGATCTCCCGGATCCGGGCGTACCGGGAGTCCTCCGTGCGGGAGTCCTCCGTGGCGGGCGTGTCACGGGCGGCCTGCTCGGTGACGAGGGTGGCCACCAGGTCGGTGACATTGCGGGCCAGTCGGCCGGCGACGAACTCGGGGCAGTCCTCGGCGGTCTCGGCCAGGGTCAGCAGGGACTGCGCGACCAGGGCGGCCACCGGCCCGCCGGCGTCGGCCACGGTGGCCGTCACCCGCGCCAGCTGCTCGTCCCGCGCGCCGAGGGCCCGGCGGGGGATCAGGCACACCCTGACGTCCACTCCGTCCGGGTAGTCGACCACATGAGGGGTCTCCGAGTACCAGAAGGAGACCGCTCCCGCGGGGACCTCGGTCGTCCTGCCGTCCTGCCGCACCACGGCGCCGGTGGCCCCCATGACGGCGACCACGAGGAACCCCTCGGCCTGCCGGGTGCCACGGGCGATCTCCCGCGGGCCGCGGGTGTAGCACCGGGGGCCCGCCTCCGTCGTGAGGAAGAGCAGGTGCCCCAACTGCCGGGTCGTCATCCGGCCCGGGTCCGACGGGGGCTCGTACGAGGCGACCGTGAAGGGGACGGCGGCGACGGGGACGGCCCCGCTCCGGCGGCGAAGCGTGCTCCCGTCGTCCGGCTGCCCGGCCGTGTCGGTCACGGATGCCATCGGTCCTCTCCCTCCGCTCGACATGGCTTCCAGCATGGGACACGGGATGACTTACGTCGGCGGCCGGATGACTGCGAAGCGACTGTAGGTGATGTGGCGCCGAACACATGACTATCCGCGCACTCGAACCGTGCAATGCGCGCACCTACACTGCAACGGTCCAGGTCAGAGCACTGGCGCAGGCGCAGGCGCAGAGGAACTTCGGATGTCAGGCACCACACTGTTCGGCCGGGACGAGGAACTGGCGGCCGTCGACGCACTGGTCGACGCCCTGCCCGGGCGGGGCGACGCGCTGCTGATCCACGGGGCCCCCGGGATCGGCAAGTCCGCCCTGCTGGACCACGCCGCCGCCCGGGCCGGGAGCGCCGGATTCACCGTCCTCAGGGCAGCGGGTGTCCGGGCCGAGACCGAGCTGCCGTTCGCCGGGCTGCACCAGCTGGCCCACACCATGACGGAGCGCATCCCGCACCTGCCCGCCGTCCAGGCGCAGGCCCTGCTGGGCGCCTTCGGCATGGCGGAGCCGTCCGACGACGCCTCCGCGCCCCGGTTCTTCATGATCGCCCTGGCCACCCTCGGCCTGCTCGGCGAGGCGGCCGCCGAAGCCCCCGTACTGCTGGTCGTGGACGACGCCCAGTGGCTGGACGCGCCGACCCTGGACGTCCTCGGGTTCGTCGCACGCCGCGTCGGCGCCGAACCCCTCGGCCTGCTCCTCGCCGTGCGCGACGACCGTACGGCCAGGCGGGGCGTCCCCGACATCCGCGAGCTGCACCTCGGGCCGCTGGCCCCGAGCGCGGGCGACGCCCTGCTGGACGCCCGCAGTCCCGGCCTCGGCCCGGGGGCGCGCCGCCGGGTGGCGCGGCTGTCGGCCGGCAACCCCCTCGCACTGATCGAGCTCCCCCTCTCCCCCGCGGCGGACGGGGAGCCCACGGGGTCCGTGGGGTCGCCGGTGCTCCCCCTCACCGCCCGGCTCGAGCGCGCCTTCTCCTCGTGGCTGGCCGACCTTCCGTCCGACACCCACCAGCTGCTGCTGGTCGCCGCCACCACCGACGACGGTGCGCTGACCGAGGTGCTCGCCGCGACCGCGGCCCTGACCGGCACCGAGATCTCCGCGCTGGCGCTGGAGCCCGCCGTGGCCGCCGGCCTGGTGCGCGTCGACGGGTTCCGGATCGCCTTCACCCACCCCCTGGTGCGCTCCGCCGTCCTGGGCTCGGCACCGCTCGCGGACCGTCTGGCCGCCCACGGCGCGCTCGCCGACACCCTCCGGGGACACCCCGACCGGCAGGCGTGGCACCGGGCCTCGGCCGGCGGCCGTCCCGACGAAGCGGTGGCCCGGCAACTGGACCGGGTGGCTCTCGGCGCGCGAGAGCGTGGTGCCGTCGCAGCGGCCCTGACGGCGCTGGAACGCGCCACCGCGCTGAGCGAGGACCCTTCGGGACGGCGGGCGCGCCTCCTCGGTGCCGCGGAGCTGTGCTTCGAACTCGGCCGGGCGGATCGCGTGTCGGCCCTGGTGCAGCAGGCCGAATCGCTGGGCCCGGACGTGCTGGAGCGGGCCCGCGTGGTCCTGCTGCGCGAGTGGCTGGAGTCAGAGTCCGACACGAGCACGTCCCGGATCCACCTGTTGATCGCCACCGCGGAGCAGGCCGCCGAGGCCGGCGATCCCGAACTCGCGTTGCGGCTGCTGCGTGTGGCCGCGTGGCGTTGCTGGTGGGCGGACCCGGGGCGGGAACTGCGGGAGCGCGTCGTGACGGCCGCCGAGCGGCTGCCGGTCCCGGAACTCCACCCGGACCTGGTGTGCACGCTGGCGGGGGCCGCCCCGCTGGAGGCGTCGGCGACGGTGATCGACCGGCTGCGGCGCCTCGAACGCGAGGGCGGGTACGACGTCGTGGCCGCCGCCACCCTGGGCAACGCGGCCATCATGGTGAACGGGTTCGACCATGTCACCGGCTTCGCCCGCCACGCGGCGGACGGACTGCGTCGTCAGGGGCGTCGGGGCCCGCTGACCAAGACGCTGGTGCTCCTCGCCCTCGCCACCGTGCACACCGTCGACTGGGAGACCGGGCTCCCGGCGGCGGCCGAGGCGGCACGGCTGGCCGAGGAGACCGCGCAACCGCGCTGGCTGACCGGTGCCCGGGTGGCGAAGGCACAGTTCGCCGCGCTGCGCGGCGACCTGGACACCGCGCTGGTCGCGATCGGCGAGGCGGAGGGCCAGGGGCTGACCGTGGTCGACCCCTCCAAGCTCGCGTACATCCAGATCGCCCGCGGCCTCATCGCCCTGGCCGCGGGTCGGCACGCCGAGGCCTTCTCCTGCGTCTGGCGGGTCTTCGACCCGGCCGATCCCTCCTACCACCCGTTCATGCAGACCATGGCCATCGCCGAGTTGGCCGAGGCCGCCACCGGCGAGGACCAGCGCGCCATGGCGAAGGCCGCCCTGCGACAGCTCGTCACGTCCGCCGGGGCGAGCGAGGTCCAGATGATCCGGGTGAGCCTGGGATTCGCCCGGGCGCTGCTCGCCGACGACGAGGACGCCGAGGAGCGGTTCCGGGCGGCCTTCGATCTGGACATGTCCCGGGCGCCCTTCGTCCGTGCCCGGCTCATGCTCGCCCACGGCACCTGGCTCCGGCGCCACCGCCGGGTGATGGAGGCCCGCACTCCGCTGCGGATCGCCCGGGAGTCCTTCGAAGCCATGGGCGTGGAGCCCTGGCGTGAACGGGCGGCCCAGGAGCTCCGTTCGGCGGGCGAGGGCAGCAAGAGCCAGGGCCGCCCCGACCGGGACCTGCTCACGCCCCAGGAGGTGCAGATCGCCCAGCTGGCGGCGCAGGGCCTCTCCAACAAGGAGATAGGCCGGCAGCTGCACCTGTCACCCCGGACGATCGGCACCCACCTGTACCGGATCTTCCCGAAGCTCGGGATCACCTCCCGCAGCCAGCTGAGCGACCGGCTGGACATGCCGTCGGCCTGACCGTCGGCGCCCTGCCGCGCACCCACGTCGGCGGGCAGCGGACGGGAGAAAAGGTGGAGACAGGAATCGAACCCGTCTGAACGGCTCTGCAAGCCGTCGCCTCACCACTCGGCCACTCCACCGCGACACCGGTGGAAACATTACACGGGTATGAACCCGGAACTCTCCGGAAGCGGCGTTTCTTCACTCCGGAAGGCTCTTAGTGGGTCTAGTGCTATTTCTTCCGACATGGCCTCGAAAGGCTCCGGAGGCCCGCACGGTGAAAGGCCGGTTGCGCTAGCCTGTGCCGATATCTCCAACCCGATGGGATTTCATTGATGGCCGTCGAGGAATCACGGTTCCCCCGAACCGCGGAGCTGCGCAGCGAAACCGCCGCGAACCGGTGCCAGTACAAGAACCTGCCCCTGCGCGACCTCCCCCCGCTCGGTGTCGTGCGCCGCGCCCGGATCGCCCGCGAGGGCCTGCGGGAGCGCCGCGACGGCGTTCCCGCGCCGGGCCGGCCCTCCCGCTTCGCCGAGGGGGACTGGGTCCGGGTGAAGGACGAGGCCGCGGTGCGCGCCACCCTCGACGACCGGGACCGCCACCGCGGCCTGTGGTTCACCGGCAGCCAGTGGTCGTTCTGCGGCGGCGTCTACCGGGTCGAACGCGTCGTGCGCCGCATGGTCGACGACCACTACCGGGTGCGGCGCCTGTCGGGCACCGTCGCGCTGGCCGGCGCCACCTGCCACGGCGCCGACGGGGCCCAGGGCTGCGGCATGGACTGCGCGCTGCTGTTCCGCGACGAATGGCTGGAGCCCGCCCCCGCGCCGGCCCCCGCCGAACGGCCCGTCACGCTGTGGGCGACGGTGCGCGGCCTCGCGGAGATCCACGCGACCCTGGGCCCCGACGGGCGCCTGCACGGCGTCCCCTTCCAGGCGGGGATGGAGCGCCACGCCGGCACCCGGCACGGTGCCATCGAGCTGCGTCACCGGTCCCTCGTGTGGTGGCAGTACCCCGCCGGGGGGCGGTGGTTCATCCTCGACGGGCTGCGCTGCGGCGGTGAGCCGCTGGCCGCGGGCTGCGACCGCCGGTGCGCGCTGCTGTGGCACGAGTCCTGGCTCCATGTGGAGCCCGCCGCGGGGGCCGGCGCGGATCCGACCGCGGGATCCGCCGCCGTCCCCCGCTGAGCGGCCGCCCCCACCGAGCGGCCGTCGGCGGCGGTCAGCGCCGCCAGCGGTCGCGCACCAGCTTCGCGGCCAGGTGCAGCGGTCCGTCCCGGTCGCCCACGTAGCAGCGGGGAAGCGCGTACTCCCCGCTGTGGGCACCGGGGCTGACCGCGCACGCGTGGTCGTAGCCGGCCTCGGCCACCGCCTCCACCGCGGCGGCGTCGAGCGAGCCGTACGGGTAGCAGAACCCCGCGACCTCCCGGCCCGTGAGGTCCTCCAGGACGTGGCGGCTGTCGGCGACCTGGGCCGCCAGGTCCCGCGCGTCCAGGCCCGCCAGCCGCCGGTGGGTCAGCCCGTGCGAGCCGATCTCCATCCCGGCGGCCGCGGCCTCACGGACCTGGCGGGCCGTCATCAGCGGCTTGCGCGGGCCCTGCCGGTCCCAGTCGTTGTAGCCGCCCAGCCGGTCGGCCACCACGTAGACGGTCGCGGTGAAGCCGTGCTCCGCCAGGGCGGGCATGACCTCCTCCACGAAGTCGCGGTACCCGTCGTCGAAGCTGAGCCCCACCATGCCCGCCGCGGTGCCGTCCCGGTGGGCGCGCATCAGCGTGCCCACCGACACCCCGCGCAGGCCGCGGGCGGACAGCCAGCGCAGCTGGCGGCGGAACCGTGCCGGATCGACGGTGATCAGATAGGGATCGTCGAGCGCCGGCGCCACCGAGTGATACATGAGCGTCCACGGAAAGCCGCCCGCGACTGCACCGGGCCTCTTTTCCGAACTAATACGCGGCTGAATGATTCGCATGTTCCGCTCCAGCTGTCCGATGGCGCCGACTGTGCGGGTGGACCCCGAGGAAATTGCATTCTGGCAGCGCCGGACCCGGCTTCATTCCGCGCCGGGCGGCGCCGCGCCAATTCACCCGGATGCCGGATCGGGAATCGCCCGCCGAGGGTCCGGCCCGAACGGCCCGGATCCGACGCCGAGGCCGCCGGAAGCGGACTCGGGAGCGGTGCGGGGACCCGGCCGGCCGAGGCCGTCGCCGTCGCTCGCCCGGCCGTCACCCGCCACCGCATCCACGCCGCCTCCGTCGCAGGACCGCGCGGAAGGTCTGGTTCCAGATTGTGACGTGCTCCTGTCTAGTTCGTCTCCGTCCTGGTGTGGTGGGATGAGGCCTCACGGGGATGAACCGCTGACGGGGGTGTGTGCTGGTGCTGAGTCGATGGCTGCGGGAGCTGGACGGGGACGCGGCGTGCCTGACGGCCGTGGGGCTGGTGCGGCTGGGGGCCGAGGACCGGCTGAGCACGGCGAGCGAGTCGACCACCTGGGTCGGCGGGGTGCGGGCGGCCTCGTTCGCCGATGCCTGGCTGGCCTTCGGGGACGGGTCCGCGGCCGGGCTGCGGGCGCCCGCACCGGCGGTGCTGCGGGCCGTGGTGGCCCGGGCCGCGGAACTGGTGCTCCGCCGCTGCCGGGAGGACGGGCCGGCGGCGCTGGAGTGGCTCGGGCAGCGCTCGGCGGAGACCCGCGAGCAGGCACAGCGGGCCGGCTCCTCGCACCCGGCCGAGCCCTGCGCGCTGACCCTGGTGTGGCACGGGGTGCAGGCGCTGACCGCCGACGACGGGCCGGGCCACATCCACCGGATCGAGGAGCGCGCCGAGGCGTACGTACGGGAACACCACCGCCGCCGGGACACCCTGGCGCTGGTGCTGTGCTGCACCGGGATCGCCGCGTCCGCGCTGGTGGAGCTGTGCGAGGGCGATCCGGAGCGGGTGGCCGACTGGCTGGAGCAGGACGCGGCGCGCTGCATGCCGCGCGGCGGCCGGGTGCCGCTGTGGGTACCTGGCCGGCCCGCTCAGCCGGCCGGCTGAGCGCGGCGGTCGGCCGAGCGCGGCGGTCGGCCGGGCGCGGCGGTCGGCCGAGCGCGGCGGTCGGCCGAGCGCGGCGGCGGGAACCGGGCGAGCGCGCCGGTCAGGCCGCGTCGAGCAGCCGGGCGACCTCCGTCATGGCCGGCCCCAGCGGCAGGTCGAGCCGGAGCGCGGCGAGTTCGTCCCCGCGCGTCGCCCCCTGGTTGACGATCGCGACCGGCAGTCGCGCCCGGGCGGCGCGGCGGACGAAGCGCAGCCCGGACAGCACCGCCAGGGAGGAACCGAGGACCACCAACGAGTCGGCCGCGTCGACCAGTTCGTAGCAGCGCTCGACCCGGGGCGGCGGGACGTTCTCGCCGAAGAACACCACGTCGGGCTTGAGCACCCCGCCGCAGTCCGCGCAGGCGGCGACCCGGAAGCCGTCCACCTCGGACTGCGGCAGCCGCGCGTCACCGTCGGGCCGCAGCTGCGCGCCGGGCCGACGGAAGCCCGGGTTGAGCTCCTCCAGCCGCCGGTCCAGCTCGACCCGGGTGCCGGTGCGGCGGCAGTCGAGGCAGACCACCCGGTGGAGTCCGCCGTGCAGCTCCACGGCCTCCCGGGTGCCGGCCGCGTGGTGGAGGCCGTCCACGTTCTGGGTGATGACCGCCGCGACGTGCCCGGCCCGGCGCAGCCGCTCCACCGCGTGGTGCCCGGCGTTGGGCCGGGCCCCGGCGATCGCCGGCCAGCCGGTGTGGCTGCGGGCCCAGTAGCGGCGCCGGGCGTCGGCGCTGCCGGTGAACTCCTGGTACGTCATCGGGGTGCCGCTGCGGCGGCGGCCGGTGGCGCCCCGGTAGTCGGGGATGCCGGACTCCGTGGACAGGCCCGCCCCGCTGAGCACCACCGCGCCGCGCCGGTCCAGCAGCCGTACCAGGGCTTCCAGCCCCTCCCCCGGCGGGACGACGGCCTGCCCGCCCGGATGTTCGAACGCGTCCATACCGTCGAGGTTAGACCGCCGGGCCGCGGCCACCCGGCGGGACGGTCGGATCCTCGGCGGCGCGGGTGGCGAAGGCCGTGATCCGCTCCAGGGGCGGGGCCCAGCCGCGGGTGGTGTCCACGGCCAGGCAGGGGGCGTCCAGCGCGATCGGCACCCAGGACTCGATCGGCCGCTCGCCGCGCGCGATGCGGCCCAGCAGCTCGCCGTCCGCGTGGACGGCCCGCCCGGGCGCCTCGGCGGCCCGACGGGCGATCCGCTCGCGGGCGACCTCCGGCTCGACGACGCAGCGCACGACGCGCAGCTCGGCGAGTTCGGCGAGCGGCGTCAGGCCGGGCCGCCACAGCCGGTCCTGGTAGGCCGCCTCGGCCACCACGTCCGTCCCGGCGCGCAGGTGTCCGTCGAGGGTGTGGAAGAACGCGGCCAGCGTCCGCCGGTCCAGTTCCTCGGCCGGCGCCTCCCGGGCGGCGGCCATCCGCTCCTTGATCTCGTCCCGGCAGACCGCCGGCCGGCCGAGCGCATCGGCCAGGGCGTGCGCCAGTGTGGTCTTGCCCGCACCGGGCGGGCCGCTCACGACGAGCAGCTGCGGGCGTCGGTGCACGGTCGGGCGTCGCGTCATGCCCGGTGAGTCTGCCCGGGAGGGCCGCCGCCCGCCACCTCCCCCGCGAGTGGCGGACGGCGGAGGTCGCCGAGACCGCCGCTCCAGTGGACCTTCCCCCGGTACACCAGGCCGACGCGCAGGTGAACGGGGCCGAACCGCCGCTACAGGAGCAGGTGTTGACGCACCCGGGGGCGCGCACCTCGGCGAGCGGCGCCGCGGCCCCCGTCCCGCCGGGCTCGGCGGGAGGCGTCACGGGCGGCGGGCCCAGGCGGAGATCATCGGGGCGGTGGCCAGGTCGAGCCGGCCGGTGGCGACGTTGGCCAGGTGGCGGTCGATCTCCTCGTCCGTCGCGAGGCCTTCGGCCACCAGCAGCCGGCGGATCTGCCGGACGGTCGCGTCCTCCAGGACGGCGCAGGCCGGCGAGGTGATCGGGAAGTACGCGTCGGCCTGGACGTCGATCAGGCCCGCTTCGCGCAGCGCCCTGGGCAGCGTCCGGCCGTACGCGAGGTCGGCGCCGCGCCCGGCCATCAGGGTGCGGAAGCCGGACCGCAGGCGGTTGGCGAGGCGCTCGTCGGGGCCGGACTCGTCCGGGCAGAGCAGCGGTTGCAGGGCCGGGTCGGCGTCCTCCAGCAGCAGCCGGCCGCCGGGGCGCAGCGCCCCCACCATCCGGCGCAGGGCCTCGGCGCGGTCGGCGACGTGTACCAGGACCAGCCGGGCGTGCACCAGGTCGAAGCCGCCGGGCGGCGGCGGGTCGGCCGCCACGTCGTGGCGCAGCACTTCGATCACGCCGCCGGCGGCGGGGGCGGTCCAGGAGACGTCGATGTCGGTGGCGACCACCGCGCCGGTCGGGCCGACACGTTCGGCGAGTCCGAGCGGCACCGAGGGGCCGCCCGCGCCGACCTCCCAGCAGCGCATGCCGGGGCCGATCCCGAGGGCGTCGACGTGCCGGAAGGTCACCGGGTCGAACAGCTCGGCGAGGGCGTCGAAGCGGATGCCCGCCTCAGTCTGCCGGTTGTCCAGGAGGTAGCCGTGGTCGCTCTCGTGCTCAGCCATGCCGGAATTCTCGCAGGCGGGCGAGGCGGGCGAGGCGACGGGGCAACCGGCTCGGAGCGGCCGCCGGTCAGACGCCGGGCGGCCGGCCGCGCCCTCGGCCGAGCGCCTTGACAGCACGTCTTGTTGACGAAAAGTCAGTAAGTTCCGCCCACCGCCTTGACGGCGCGCGGTCACGCCTGGAACGTATGGAATCCGGAAACGCCGCGCGCTCCCCGGTCCCCACCGCTCGGGAGCCCGCGAGAGGACGTCTTCTCGCCCCTCACCGAGGAAGAGGTTTCCCATGCGCTTCAGCCGCCACCTTGCCGTCACCGCCGCCGCCGTCTGCGCGACCACCGCGCTCGCGCTGGCCGCCGTCCCCGCCTCCGCGTCGCCGGGGGCCCTCGCCGCCGGCCCGGTGCTCACCACCGGGAGCGCGGGCGGCACCGCCGTCGCCGTGGGCGACGCGCTCTCCGCGCCGCTCGCCTCTGGCACCAAGGCGACCTTCTACTCGACCGCGACCAGCACCACCGGCGTCACCTGCGCCACCTCCCAGCTCTCGGCCTCGGTGCTGAGCAACCCGGCGGCGCCGGGCAGCGCCACCGCCTCGCTGACCGGGCTGACCTTCGGCTCGTGCACCGCGAACGTCACCGGGGTCACCTCGGTGCGCAGCCTGACGGTCGGCAACCTGCCGTACGGCGTCACCGTCTCCGACGCGCCCGGCCTGCCGGTCACCCTGACCGGCGGGTCCGCCGGGCCGATCCAGGCCACCGCGGTGCTCGACACCTGGTTCGGCACCATCACCTGCTCCTACCAGCTGAGCGGCGCCTTCACCGGCAGCGCCGACAACACCGCGCACAGCCTGGCGTTCCGCACCGAGCACTTCGCCAAGAGCGCCGGCTCGACGCTCTGTCCGGGCGACGGCTACTTCTCCGCGGCGTACGGCCCGGTCGCCGACGCCAGCCAGCCGGGAAGCCCCGTGGTCGTCGTCAACTGACCTCGCCCGCAGGGCCGCTGGGGTGGGTGCGGCGGCGCTGCCGCGCCCACCCCGGCAGCAGCCAGGCCCGGGGCACGCCGAGCTCCCGGGCGGTGGCCCGGAGTACGGCGATCAGCGCCAGCAGCATCAGCGCGCCGTGGGCCGGCATCGACAGGTACGGCGCCACGCCGGGTGCGATGAACTTGAGGTAGCTACCGAAGGACGAGAGCTGGACCAGGACCGGCAGGTACCAGAGCTGCCGGGGCCGTTGGAAGGCGACGATCACGCTGAGGACGTCCGCGACGTAGAAGTAGCGCTCGTGCATGGACGGCAGCAGGAACGGCACCGCGATCGCGAAGACGGTGGCCAGCAGCAGGATCGTGGTCCCGGTGAGCCCCGTCTGCCCGCCCCCCTCCGTGGACCTCCCCGGCTCCGCCCCGCCGTCGGTGCGTCGCACGGCCCGGACCGCCAGTGCGACCAGCGCCAGCACCAGCACGCCCGCGACCAGGACGCCCGCCCGGCGCACCGGGTCGTCCCCGCCGGGCGGCACCGAGACGAACTGGTAGACCGACGGCGCGTTGAGCGTGAGGTCCCGGTAGGTCCCGGTCTGCCGGGCGTACACCGTCAGCAGCGGCCAGGGGTCGGCGCCGAGCAGCAGGGCGGGCACGTCGAGCGCCAGGTACACGGCCGGGACGGCCAGCAGGCACCGCCACGGTATCCGCCGGTACAGGACGACGACGAGCAGCAGCGGGAAGAGGAAGACCGCCTGGAGCTTGAACGCCAGGGCGATCCCGAAGAACGAGCAGGTCCACCAGGGGCGGCCGCGCAGGAGGTGGTGGACGCCGCCGATCAGGAAGGCGGTGAATATCGCGTCGGCCTGGCCCCACCACCCGCTGTTGGTCACGACCGTGGGCAGGAACAGCACGGTCACCGCCGCGGCGAACGGCCGCCAGGGCCGGTACGGGCCGCACAGCGAGACGATGCGGTGGGTGTAGTAGGCCAGCGCCAGGTCGAAGAGGATCGACACACACTTGACCGCCGCCATCCCGGGCACCGGAAGGTAGCCGAGCGCGGCCATCAGGTACAGGTAGGGGACGTTGTAGTCCGAGAAGCCGATGTCGCCGAGGGCCTGGAATCCGCCCTTCGCCTCGATGTACCCGTACCAGGGGCCGAGGAAGTAGTGCCAGTCCGGCGACTCGTACTCCAGCAGCAGGCCGCGGAGCAGGAGCGCGAGCGCCACCGCCGTCACCGCGGCCACAGCCGGCACCATCCGATCGGCCGGGCGGCGGGGCGAGGTCCCCCGCTCCGGCTCGGCTTCCCGGTGGTCGCCTCGCGGGTCGGTCTCTGGTCGGGCTGGGCAGCGGTTCATACCACCAGGACGCAGCAGCCGCCGGAGACGGATGACAACGGGACGGTACGGATTTCCGCGGGCGGCCGGCCGGCCGGGCCCGTCCGGCCGGCCGCCCGCTCAGGCCCCGGCCTCCCGGTGCCGCCACCGCACCGGGTCCGTCGCCCTCGCGGCCCCCGCCGCGCCCGGTGCGGTCCGGGCCGGCGCCCGGTAGCCCGCGGTGGAGAGCACCAGCATCTCGTCGGCCCCCGGCTGGAACTCGTAGGCCACCCGCTCCACCCGGCTGGGGACGCCGAGCTCCGCGAGGTCCGCGCGCAGCGCCCCCAGCCCCTCGTAGCGCGCTCCGGTGTCGTACACCACCAGCGGGAAGACCCGGACCTCCCGGCGCGCGACCCGGGCGAGCTCCAGCAGGCCCGCCCGCTGGAACTCCCCGCCCAGCCGGTTGCCGTACGAGAACAGCAGGTGCGAGCAGAGCGCCAGGTCGAAGGAGTCGTCGGCGAAGGGGAGCCCGGGCAGCGAGCCGGCCACGTAGCGCTCCGGGCGGGCGGCGATGTCGGCGCCGAAGGCGCGGGCGTTGGCGGTCCACCGGCGGATCATGTCGTCCGCGTCGGTGTACCAGGACCAGACGTACCCCGCGGTCTCCTTCACCAGCAGCTCGCGCTTGAAGGCGGTCTCCCGTTCCACCAGCACGCCCAGTTCCTCGCGGTGCTCGGCGTACTGGCGGTCGACGGCGACGGCGTCGATGCCGAGCAGCCCGGCCTCGGCGACGAAACTCGCCGCGCCGGCCGGGCAGTCCAGGATGCGCTGCTCCAGGTCGCGCTCGGTGAGCGCGAACATCGCCCGGTACTCCGCGAAGGAGCGCGCGCTGACCAGCACGACTCAACCCCTCCCGACGAACGGCATGGTGGTCGGCAGCACCACCAGGGACTGGATGGTGGTGTCCGGCGGCTGCGAGGCCATCAGCACCAGGGCCTCGGTGAAGCGGTCCACCGGGATGGTCGCCTCGACGGCCATGGTCCGGTCGGCCTGCATGGCGGCCGGCTGCGGGCCGCCGTCCACCGGGGTGACGTTGCCGACGTCGATCTGCCCGCAGGAGATACCGTACGGCCGGCCGTCCAGGGCGAGCACCTTGGTGAGGCCGAGGACGGCGTGCTTGGCGGCGGTGTACGCGATCGAGTTGGGGCGCGGCACGTGGGCGGAGGGCGCGCCGTTGTTGATGATCCGCCCGCCCTGCGGGGTCTGGGTGCTCATCACCCGGAAGGCCTCACGGGCGCAGAGGAAGCCGCCGGTGACGATGGTGTCCAGCACCCGGTTCCAGTCCTCGAACGGGGTCTCGGTGATCGGCCGGCGCGGGGCGGCGGCGCCCGCGTTGTTGAAGAGCAGGTCCAGTCGGCCGTACCGGTCGAGCACGGTGTCGAAGAGCCGGGCGACCTCCTCCGGGCTGCGGATGTCGGTCGGGACGGGCAGCACCCGGTCGGCCCCGGGGCCGGCCAGGGCCGCGGTCTCCTCCAGGGCGTCCTTGCGGCGCCCGGCGACGACCACCGTCCAGCCGGCCGCCAGCAGGGCCAGCGCCGAGGCCCGGCCGAGGCCGCTGCCCCCGCCGGTGACGATCGCCACCCGTCCGTGCGGCGCGGTCCCGCCGCCGCCCTCTCCCGTGGTCGTCACAGCGCCCACTCCTCCCCCTCGTTCACCCAGATCCGCAGCATCCGCCGGGAATACGGCCCGGGCTCGTCGACGTACGGCGAACGCCCGTGCAGCACCCGGCTGTTGCGGATGATCAGCAGGTCCCCGGCGGCCATCGGCAGCCCGAAGGCGATCTCCGGCCGGTAGAGCACCTCGTCCAGCACTCCCAACGCCTCCCACTGACGGTCCGTCAGTTCCGGCCCGCCGCGGTCGGGGGAGGAACGGACCGTACGGGTCTGGTAGTAGCAGCCGATCGTCCCGTCCTTGCGGTCGTACAGGATCGGGGTGACCACCACCTGCGGACCGGCCCGGCCGCTGCGGTCGAAGGTCCAGTCCTCGCGGAGCGTGGTCAGCGCGTCCGGGCGCTCCCGCTGGATCAGGTCGTGGACGTGCCGGGCGCTCGCCAGCTTGGTCAGCCCGCCGCCGTCGAAGGCGGGCCGCAGGCAGAGCAGGACCAGTAGGTCGCAGGTGTCGCAGTGGAAGCCCAGTTCGGTGTTGCCGTCGCCGTCCTGGTCGTGCAGCACCGAGGTGAGGTCGCCGCGCCCGTTCTGCGGGACGATCCGGCCGAAGTCCCGCAGCAGGAAGGAGAGCACCTCGGTGATCTCCTGCTCCGGGCGGGCCGGGTCCACCAGGCCGCTCACATGGGTGACGCCCACCGAGTCGGCGGCGTTCCGGACGAACTCCCGTAGCCGGCCCCGCACTTCCTCGGCCGCACCCCAGCGCCCGGCCCGCGCGTCGGCCCAGAGCAGCCGCCGCTCCCGCTCCCCCAGCGGGAGCGACCAGAGCTCCCGCCGGGCGTCCAACTCCAGGCTGCTCCAGCCGATTTCGGTCACCGAATCCATGTCCTCTCCTTCCTACCGGCCGCCGGCCGCGACGGCCTTCGCCCACAACTCCAGGCCCTCGTCGATCTGTTCGGCCGTGACGACCAGAGCCGGGATCATCCGGACCACGTTCAGGTGGATCCCGCACAGCAACAGCAGCAGGCCGTGCTCGGCCGCGGACTGCTGGGCGCGCCGGGCCGCCTCCGGGTCCGGGGTGCCGTCCGGGCGGCAGAACTCGCTGGCGGCCATCAGCCCGAGCCCGCGGACGTCGGCGATCCCGGGCGTCCCGGCGGCCACCGCCCGCAGCCCGGCCAGCAGCCGGGCGCCCTGCTCGGCCGCGTTCTCGACCAGCCGCTCCTCGCGCAGCACGTCCAGGGTCGCCAGGGCGGCGGCACAGGCCACCGGGTTCCCGCCGTACGTGCCGCCCTGCGATCCCGGCCAGGCGCGCCCCATCAGCTCGGCGGGCGCGGCGATCGCGGACAGCGGGAAGCCGCTGGCCAGGCCCTTGGCAGTGATCAGGACATCGGGGAGCACCCCGTTCTCGTGCTCGTGGGCCCAGAACCGGCCGGTGCGGCCGAAGCCGGTCTGCACCTCGTCCACCACCAGCAGGATCCCGTGCCGGTCGGCCCGCTCCCGCAGCCCGGCCAGGAAACCGGGCGGCGCCGGGACGTAACCGCCCTCGCCGAGCACCGGCTCGACGAACATCGCGGCCGTCTCGGCGGGCGCGGAGACGGTGGCGAGCACCTCGTCCAGTCCGCGCAGGGCGTGCGCCACCGCCTCCTCCTCGGACAGTCCGAGCCGGAACGCGGCCGGGAAGGGCGCCACCGCGACCCCGGGCATCAGCGGGCCGATGCCGGCCCGGAACCGGGTGCCGGCCGTGGTGAGCGAGGCCGCGCCCATGGTGCGGCCGTGGAAGGAGCCCTCGAAGACGATCACGTTCTGCCGGCCGGTGGCGTGCCGGGCGAGCCGCAGCGCGGCCTCCACCGCCTCGGTGCCGGCGGTGGCGTAGAACAGCGAGTCCAGGCCGTCGGGCAGGACCTCGCCCAACCGCTCGGTGAGAGCGAGGAGTCGGTCGTGCAGCACGGTGGTGTACTGCCCGTGGATCAGCCGGCCGGCCTGGTCCCGGACGGCCTCGACCACCTTCGGGTGACAGTGGCCGGTGCTGGTCACCCCCACGCCGGAGGTGAAGTCGAGGTGACGGCGGCCGTCGGCGTCGTAGAGGTGGAGTCCTTCGCCGCGTACCGCGACGACCGGGGTGGCCTGCTTGAGCACCGGGGAGAGCTGGGACACGGGGCCTGCCTTCACGGGTTGGTCCTGCCTGCACGGATGTCGTCTCGGATGTCGTCACAGCTGCCGTGACGGGTGTCGTCACGGATGTCGTCACGGATGTCGTCATGGCTGTCGTGACGGGTGTCGTGACGGGTGGTCGGGGTCGGACCGACGAGCGGCAGGTAGCCGGCCTCGGCGGCCCAGGTGAGCGCGGCCGACCACCACCGCGGGGTCGGCGCGGCGAAGCGCACGCCCAGCCGGTCGAGCACCGCGGTGGTGTACGTGCTGTCCACCAGGACGCGGCGCTCCTCCTGCGCCGCCCAGGCGGCGGCCACCCGGGCGGCCGTCGGGTGGCGGCGCTCGGCCCGGGCGAGGGCGGCCGCGAAGGCCTCCTCGTCGGTGAGCCGCACGGGGTGGCCGTGCCCGGCCAGCCACCGCACCAGTTCGTCGTGCGGGACGGCGTGCGGCGACTCCACGTGGTACGCGCCGGGCGCGGCGTACCGGTCGAGGGCGATCGCGGCGATCCCGGCGGCCACCGTGTCCACGTACGAGAACGCGAAGGCGGTGTCCGGCCGGCTCGGCGCGGCGCCGGCCAGCAGGTAGCCGCGGATCAGCTGGTAGATCCGGTTGTCCCCGGCGTTGGCCTGGAACGCGCCGGTCCGGCTGTGCGCCGCGATGTGTCCGCTGCGGTGCAGGTAGGCGGCGTGCCCGCCCGCCGCCCAGGCCCGGACGGCCCGCTCGGCCCGGTACTTGGTCCGCTCGTACGGGGTGCGGAAGTGCTGGCCGATCTCCAGGTCCGCCTCGCTGAAGCGACGCGGCGGGCCGTCCACCCCGCCGGAGACGGCGAGCGTGGAGACGTGGTGGAGCCGGGCGTCCGGGGCGTTCTCGCCGATCCAGTCGAGCAGCCGGCGCACCGCGAGGTGGTTGGTGCGCTCCAGCTCGTCGGGCGAGGCCACCAGCCGGACGTCCGCCGCCGCGTGCACCACCAGGTGGGCGCCCCTGGCGAGTTCGCGTCCGGCCGGGGAGAGGCCGAGGCCGTCCCGGTCGACGTCCCCGGCGAGCGCCCGGACGGCGCCTCCGGCTGCGTTGTCGGCTCCGGCTCCGAGCCGTTCCAGCGCCGTGGCGTCGTCCGCGGCCCGCACCAGGCAGGTGACCTCGGCACCGCGCCGGACGAAGGCCTCCAGCAGGTGCCGGCCGAGGTAGCCGGTGGCGCCGGTGAGCAGCACCCGGGCGGGTTCGCGCACCGTCGCCCGGGCGGCGGTCGGGGAGACGCCGGGGTGCAACAGCTGGCCGGAGGTGGACAGCGCCGCCCGGACGGGCGGTGCGGTGTCCGGAGCCTGCGCCTCGGCCGCCACGGCCCGGGCGAAGCGCCCGGTGATCCGCCCGGCGGCGGGGTGCGGCAGGCCGGGCCGGCCGTACACCAGGTCGGCTACCAGCCGGTGCTCCACCACCCGTGCGGTGAGGCGCAGTTCGTACAGCGGGTCGCCGCCGGCGCAACGGGCCGTGCCGGCCTGTTCGGCGGCGACGGTCCAGTCCAGCGCGGGCTCCTCGGGCAGCCGGAAGGTGCCGAGGAAGTTGAAGCCGACGACGGGCCGTTCGCCGGGCGCGTCCATCGGCCGGACGGGCGTCTCGCGCAGTCGCCGCGCCACGGTGTCCGGGGTGGCCCCGGCGTCCAGCTCGACGTGCTTGACGGCTGTGAACCAGCCGACGGTGTCCAGGAATTCACCCGGGTCGCCGACCGCGTCCCGGCCGTGGGTCTCGACCTCCACCGCGAGCCGGGGGCGGCCGTCGTCGCCGGTGACGGCCTTCGCGAAGGCGGCCAGCAGCACGGCCTCCAGCCCGGCCCCGGCACCGTGCCGGGCGATCAGCCGGGCGGTGGCGTCCGGGTCGAGCGCCCAGCTGAGCGTGCCGGGCGCCTCGAACTCCGCTGCCGCTTCGGCTTCCTGGGCTTTCTCGGTCTTCTCGGCCGTGCGCTTCTCGTCGCCGTCGACCTGCTGGGCATCGGGCGAGGCGAGCGCCGCCCAGGCGTAGAAGTCGGCCGTCGGCGGCAGGTCGACCGGCTTCCGGTCGAGCACCGCCCGGTACGCGTGCGCCAGGTCGTCCAGCAGGATCCGCCAGGACAGTCCGTCGACCACCAGGTGGTGCGCGATCAGCGCGAGCCGGTCGTCCGTGCCGGGCGGGCCGGTGAACAGGTGGGCGCGCAGCAACCGGCCCGCCGACGGGTCGAGGCTGCGGTGGAGTTCGCTGCAGACCCCGGCGACGGTGTCGGCGAGGTCCCCGGCGGCGCGCGGGATCCGCGAGAAGGAGACCGGGTCGAGGTCGGCCACCGCCCGCGGTTCGCCGCAGCCGTCCGGGGTGACCGGCCGGCGCAGCGCCGGGTGCCGCTCCAGGACGGCCGCGACGGCGGCCGAGAGCGCCGCCGGGTCGACGGCGGTACGACAGCGCAGCAGCACGGACTGGTTCCAGTGCCGCAGGTCCCGCGGCGTCCGCTGCCCGTACAACCAGCGCTGGGCCGGGGCGAGTCGGAGCCCGCCGGTGGAGCCGCGCGGGGCCGGGGCGGACGGCGCGGCCGGGACGGCGGCCGCCGCCAGGCCCTCCGCCGTCGGGTGCCGGTAGAAGTCCTCGTAGGCGACCCGCAGGCCGGAGCGCCGCAGGAAGGCGATGGTGCGCATGGCGAGAATGGAGTCGCCGCCGAGGCCGAGGACGTCGGCGCGCGGCCCGACCGCGGGCAGGCCGAGGGCGCCCGCCCAGAAGCTCGCGATCTCCCCGGCGAGGCCGCTCCCGGCGGTGTCGCCCGGCTCCCCCACGCCGGCCGCGCCCGACTCGGCCCGGGCCTCGACCAGTTCGGCCGCCAGCTCGGCCAGCCGCTGCCGGTCGAGCTTGCCGTTCGGTCCGACCGGGAACCGCGGCAGCACCAGGATCGGCTGCGGCACGGAGTAGCCGGGGAGCCGGTCCCGCAGGTACGCCCGTAGCCCCTCCAGCCCGGCCGAGCCGTTCGAGGAATCCGACAACCGTACGATGCCCATCAGTTGGTTGCCGAGCGAGGTTTCCCGCAGCAGCGCCGCCGAGCGGACGACGCCGGGGTACCCGTCCATGGCCCGCTCGACCTCGGCGAGGTCCACCCGGTACCCGCGGACCTTCACCTGGCGGTCCACCCGGCCCAGGAAGACCAGCGTCCCGTCGGCCCGCCGGCGGCACAGGTCACCGGTGCGGTAGACGGGTCGGCCGTCGTGCCGGACGAAGCCGCGGGCGGTCTCGGCCGGCCGGCCGTAGTACCCGGCCGTCACGCCCCGGCCGCCGATGAGCAGTTCGCCCACAGTGCCGTCCGGGGCCTCCCGGCCGGTGCCGTCCACCACGGTCAGCAGCACCTCGCCGATCGCGGTGCCGATCGGTACGGTCGGCTCCTCGGCGGGCAGTTGGCGGGCGGAGGTGACGAGCAGGCAGGTGGCGCCGACGGTGGTCTCGGTCGGGCCGTAGTGGTTGACCAGCCGCGCGGTGGTGCCGCCGTCGAGCAGGGCGGCGGCGAGCGGGCGGGGCAGCGCCTCGCCGCCGAGCAGCACGGTGTGCAACGACGGGGAGTCGGCCGGGCGGCCCTCCAGCAGGGCGGTCAGGTGCGAGGGGGTGGTCTTCAGCACGTCCACCCCGGCCCGGCGCAGCGAGGCCCAGAAGGCCTCCGGGTCGCGCACCTCGCGGTCCGGCACGAGGTGCACCGAACCGCCGGTGGCCAGGGCGAGCAGCCAGGAGGTGTGGCCGAGGTCGGCGGCCAGGGTGGTGACGTGCGCGGCGCACGGCGCGTCGGCCTCGGTGAGGTCGAGCCGCCCGGCCAGCGCCCGGGCGTAGTGCACGGCGTTGGCGTGGGTGACGGCCACCGCCTTGGGCTCGCCGCTCGACCCGGAGGTGAAGGAGAGGTACGCGAGGTCCTCGCCCCGCACCTCGGCCCGCGCCTCACTCTCTCCCGACGGCAGGCCCGGCAGCACCTCGACGTCCACCACCTCCCCGCCGAGCCCGCCCTCGGTGGCGAGCACCCGGGCCACCCGGACGGAAGCCAGCCGCCGGGCCAGGTCCGCCGCCGACCAGTCCGGATCGGCCAGTACCGCGGCCGCGCCCGAGCGCAGCACCCCGTGCAGCAGCACCAGCATCCGGGCGTCCCGGGGCCCGACCAGGGCGACCCGGTCCCCCCGGCCGGTGCCGGCGGCGGCCAGCCGGTCGGCGATCCGGTCGGCCGCGGCGTCGACGGTGCGGTAGTCGAAGCCGCGGACGCCGTCGGTCAGGGCGGTCCGGTCGGGGTGGGCCCGGGCGAGGTGGGCGAGCAGCTCGGGCAGCGAGCGGGCACAGCGGGCGGGGTCGGCCGGGGGACCCGAGGACGCGGACCGGACGTGCTGCGTCGCGGAGGTCACGCCGACTCGTCCCCCGTCCGGCCCGCCCGGACGGGCTCGGCGACCACCGCCGGGTCGCCGACCAGGTAGCCGTCCAGCAGCGGCCGCTCGGGCAGCCGTCCGGCCAACTCCCAGGCCAGCATGCGGTGCAGGCCGTCGAGGTGGATCAGACCCGACCGGACCGCGAGGTCCCCGTAGTCGGTGTGGTCGACCGGGGAGGTGCTGAGGAAGAGGGGCGTGAACGGGGCCCGGCGCAGCAGCCGGAGCTTCGCCGCGCAGACCGGGTTGGCGGTGGTCCAGACCGCCCCGCCGCCGCGGACCCGCTCGGCCGCGTCGGCCACCGTCAGTCCGCGGCGCGGCACCAGTTCGAGCTCCCCGCCCTCGCTGAGGTGCCAGGGCAGCACGACGCCCAGGACGTCCGCCCGGGAGAGCCGGATCCGCCACCAGCCGCCGCGGATGCGGTCGGCGCGTTCGATGTTCTCCTCGCCGTACATGTTGCTGTTCGCCTCGTGGGCCCGCTCCACCGGGTGGTCCCGCAGGTAGGCGTCGTGGACCTCGGGGTAGGCGACGGCGGTGACGATCTCCACGGCAGTGCTCCTCAGACGGTTCCGGTGTACTCGGTGCCGGCGTACTCGGTGCCGGACGGCCCGGTCCCGGCGTACTCGGTGCCGGACGGCCCGGTCCCGGCGTACTCGGTGCGCCCGGTACGCCCGGTACGGCTCGTGCCGGTGTACTCGGTGAAGTGCCGCTCCGCGAACAGCTCGGGCCACTGGCCGTCGGCCAGGTCCAGTTCGCGGGCCCGGGCGAGCATCCGCCGCCAGTACGGCTTCACCGGGCGCCAGCGCGCCCCCACCTGGCAGTAGGAGGCGTCGACGAAGTACCGGGGCCGGCCCGGCCCTTCGGGCGCCGGCCGACGGGTGTGGAACAGCGCCGAGTTGAGCAGCACCGTCGAGCCGGGCGGCAGCCGGTCGATCACCACCTCGCCGGGCAGTTCCGCGGTGCCGTGGTGGGCGAGGGCGGACTTGTCGGCGGTGCGCAGGTGCGAGCCGGGCAGGACGGCCAGACCGCCGACCGTCTCGTCCAGTCCGCCGAGGTAGTGCAGCGTGTGGACCATCAGCAGCGACGGGTCGGAGCGGTCGTTGGGCTCGCAGTCGTGGTGCCAGGCCTTGCCCGGGATCCCTGGGTCCTGGCGGTCGCTGTGCAGGTGGTGGAACACGAAGTCCGGCCCGAGCAGACGGGTCAGGGCGAGCAACAGCGGTGGGAAGGTGAGGAGTTCACCGTGGGCGGGAAGTTCCAGTTCCAGCAGCGGCGGCGGTCCGTACCGTAAGGGGTCGGCGCAGGCGGCGATCGAACGGGCCCGCAGGCCCTCGTCCACCCAGCGGTCGACCTCGGAGGCGAGCCGTTCGCGCAGCGCTTCCGGCAGCAGACCGGGCAGGACCAGGTATCCGGCTTCCAGGAACTGGCGGCGGTGCTCGGTGTCGAGGGCCTCGCGCCCTCCGGATGGCGGTGTCACCGAACCGATCCCCTCCTTCTGTTCGGCGTGGCACACACAGGGACGTGGCGCCACGGGGCGTGGCGCGGGCAGTGGAGGTACACGGCGTCATCCAGACCTCGGGTGGCGGCGGAGCGTCCGTCACAGGCGCCTCGGCCGTCACAGCTGAATCGCGATCACCACGAAGAGGCATGCGTTGATCACGCAAGGTAGTCCGCCTCAGGAGTATGAACCTGTCCTCGCGTCCACGACAAGGCCGATGCCAACCCGTGGACACCTTCCCGCCACCGTGCCGTTCAGCTCCGGCCACTACTCGGCTCCCGTCCCACGGGGAACTCCGCGCCGTTCGCGCCCCGGTGATTCGCCGCCGCAACAGCGGATGCGGCACAGTGAGGTCATGAGCGACAGGACCAACCCCGCCCCCGGACCGGTCAGGCGCCGCCCGGTCCAGCAGCGCAGCCTGGAGCGGTACGGCCGCATCCTGGACGCCTGCGCCGGACTGCTGGACGAGGTCGGGGCGACCGCGCTCACCACCAAGGAGGTGGCCCAGCGCGCCCAGGTGCCGATCGGCACCCTCTACCAGTTCTTCGCCGGCAAGGAGGACCTGCTGGCCGCGCTCGCCGGCCGCAACCTCGACCGCTACCTCCAGCGCCTGGACGCCCGGCTGGCCGCCGCCGCACCGGTCGGCCCGGCCGTCTTCACCGACCTCGCGGTGGAGGAGTTCGTGGCGATGAAGCGCGCGGTGCCGGGCTTCGGCCAGCTGGACTTCGGCCTGGCCGTCCCGGCCGTGCCCACCGACGTCCTGGACGACCGGCACCTGCTGGACACCGGCGTCGACAACAACACCGCCGTCGCCCTTCGGCTCCAGTCGCTCGGCGGCGAACTGTTCCGGGCGGGCGACCCGACCGCCACCACGCTCACCCTGCGGGTGGCCCTGGAGGCCGCCGACGCGGTGCTCAAACTGGCCTTCCGGGAGGCCCCGGACGGCGATCCGGCGCTGATCGCCGAGTGCAAGCGGCTGGTCCGCGGCTACCTCGCGCAACAGCCGTCCGCCCGCTGACGCCCGCCCCGGGCGCCCGAGGCGTTGCGCACCCGCCGCCCCCGCAGCACAGTGGATAGCGGGAGAGGCCGCGCAGGCGGCCGGCACACGACCCGAGGGAGCAGACCATGCACGCGGCGGTAGGTGACCAGCTCCACATCCACAGCAGGTCGGTGGGCATGGTGGACCAGAAGGGCGAGATCGTCGAAGTCCGGGGCACCGACGGCCAGCCGCCGTACGTGGTCCGCTTCGAGGACGGCCACGAGGGCCTGATCTACCCCGGCCCCGACTGCAACATCGAACAGCGCCAGGCGGGACACTGACCGACGCCCCCGCCACCTTGCCCCGCGCGAGGTGGTGAGGAGCGGTGTCCGCCCCCGCGACCCCGCTGCCCGGGGCGCTCGCCGGGCTCGCGCCACTGCTGGACCACTACGGGTACCTCGCGGTGGCGCTGCTCGTGCTGCTGGACAACTGCGGCATCCCGGTGCCCGGGCAGACCATCCTGGTGCTGGCCTCGGTGTACGCCGGCGCCGGGCACCTCGACTTCGCCGCCGTGCTGCTGACCGCGGCCGGCGCCGCCGCGGTCGGCAACAGCCTCGGCTACCTGATCGGCCACACCGGCGGGCGCGCCTTCGTCCACCGCTGGGGCCGCTACGTGCTGCTCACCCCGGCCCGGATGGAGCGCGCCGACGGCTTCTTCGCCCGGCACGGCGGCAAGGTGGTCACCGTCGCCCGCTTCGTGGACGGGCTGCGCCAGTACAACGGGATCATCGCCGGGACGACGGAGATGCCCTGGCGCCGGTTCCAGCCGTTCAACCTGCTCGGCGCGGCACTGTGGACGGCCGTCTGGGGCACCTTCGGCTACGTCGCCGGGGCCCACATCGGCACCGTCTACCACACGGCGCTGCGCTACCAGGTCTGGTTCGCGGTCGCTCTCGGTGTGCTGGTCGCGGCCTTCCTGCTCCGGCAGGTGCTGCGCTACCGGCGCCGGCGCCGCGCGGGCACCGACGCCGACGCTCCTGTGGACGGGCCCCAAGGCCCCGACGGCCCCCAGGGCCCCGACGACGCCGGAGGCCCCGACGGCCCCGAGGCTCCTAGCTGAGCGGGAACACCTCGAACGACACCGCGAAACGCGTCCCCAGCCGGGTCCCGGCGCCCCGGCCGGCGCCCTCCAGGAACTCCCGCGGCTCCGCCATCGCCCCGCCCAGGCCGGCCAGGTACGCCCGGTGCTCCTCCAGCGAGGCGACGCCCCGGTCGAAGGTGTCGGTGGTGTCCACCGCGTGCCCGGCGTCCGGCGAGGCCGCCGCCCAGATCTGCCGCACGCCGTTCCACGGTTCGTGGCCCTCGGCCAGCAGCTCGCGGAACACCCAGCGGTTCCCGGCGTCCCGGACCCCGTCCAGGGTGGCCCGGCCGACCGCGATGTGGTCGGCCTGGTTGAGGAACACCCCGCCGTAGGTGTCCCGGAAGTTGCTGGTGATCACGATGTCCGGCCGGTGTCTGCGCACCAGCCGGGCGATGTCCCGGCGCAGCGGCAGCCCGTACTCGACCACGCCGTCCGGGTAACCGAGGAACTCCACGGTGTCGACGCCGACCACGCGCGCCGAGGCGAGCTGCTCGGCCTCGCGCAGCGGGCCGCACTCGGCCGGGTCCAGCCCGTCGATGCCCGCCTCGCCGCTGGTGACCATCGCGTAGACGACCGTCTTGCCCTGCGAGGTCCAGCGGGCGACGGCCGCGGCCCCGCCGTACTCCATGTCGTCGGGGTGGGCGACGATCGCCAGCGCCGTCCGCCAGTCCTCGTCGACGGGCTCGAAGGGCTCGGGGGCCTGCTCGCTCATGCTGCTCGTTCCTCTCGGTGCGGCTCACGGTCGTCGGGGGGCCGGCCCCGGACCATGATCCGGCGGCCGACTGGGAACCTACCCCGCGTCAGGTGGCGTCGAAGGGGCATGACCCGCTCCCGGCTCGCCTTCGTCTACGCGGCGCTCGCCCTGCTCATCGTGGAGACCGTCGCCGCCGTCATGCTGTTCCTCATCGCCTCCCCGATGATCGGCGGCCTCTCGCTGCGCCACGACACCTGGGACGTGCCGCTCGGCGTGCGGATCGCGTCCGTGGTGGGCGTGTCCGCCGTGCTCAACATGTGGGCGGTCAAGGCGGTGTCCCGGATGGGCATGGCGGGCGAGCGGACCGGGCGCCGCAGGCTGGCCCTGGCCGGCGCCGCGGTGGTCCAGCTCGGCCTGGCCGCGCTGGGCCTGCGGCACGAGAACACGCCGGCCGTCCTCTACCCGGTCGTGGTGCTGCTCCTCCTCGCGGCGCTGTCCGGCCGACTTGCCTCTGACGCGGGCGTCAGGGGTTAGCGTCCGGGCGTCCGGCGGCGGCACCAGCCGCCGCCTCCCCCGCTTCGAGGAGCGCCGCCATGGCCCTGCCCACCACCGCCCGCGTCGTCCGGCTGACCGCCGCGCCCGAGGGGTTGCCCACCCCGGGGGACTTCGCCGTGGTCGAGGAGCCGCTGGCGGCGCCCGGCCCCGGGGAGGTGCTGGTCCGCAACCGGGCCTTCCTGGTCTTCCCCGCCCTGCGCACGCTGATCGGCGGCGCGGGCCCCGGCCTTCCGCTGCCGGGCATCGCCCCCGGGGACGCGCTGTTCGGGCCCGCCCTCGGCGAGGTGCTGGCCGCCCCCGGGGGCGGGCCGCTGCGCCCGGGCGACCTGGTCACCCACCTGTACGGCTGGCGGGACCACGCGCTGGCCGGGGCCGCACAGTTCACCCCCGTCCCGGCGGACTTCCCGGACCCGCTCGCCCTGCTCTCCCCCGCCGCGGCCGGCTACGGCGGGCTGACCCGCTCCGCCGGGGTGCGCCCGGGCGACGTGGTGCTGGTGACCGGCGCGGCGGGCGCGGTCGGCACGGTGGCCGGACAGGTCGCCCGGCTTCTCGGCGCCGCCCGGGTGATCGGCACCACCCGCTCGCCCGCCAAGGCCAAGCGGCTGACCGCCGAACTCGGCTACGACGCGGTGCTGGTGCCCGGCGAGCGGCCGTTCGCCGAGCAGCTGGCCGGGGCCGCGCCAGATGGCGTCGACGCCGTGCTGGACCTGGTCGGTGGCGAGCAGCTGACCGCCGCCGTGGACGCGGCCCGGCGCGGCGCCCGCTTCGCCCTGGTCGGCGCGCTGGACGGGCAGCTCGCGCCGGAGCGCCGGGGAGGCGACGCGCCGACGGTGATCGACGCCTTCCGGGTCCTCACCCTCGGCCTGAGCCTGCGCGGCTTCACCGTACTGGACCACCCGGACCTGGAGTCCGAGTGGCGGGAGCGCCTGGCCGGCTGGCTGCGCGCCGGGGAGATCGTCCTGCCCCGGACGCCGGTGGCGGGCATCGACCGGGCCGCCGAGGCGTTGACCGGACTGTTCACCGGGGACACCTTCGGGACCACCGTCGTGGAACTCTGACCACCCGGTACGACGACCGGGTACGACGACCAGGGAGCGGGCATGCGGATCGGCGACGCGGCGGCAGCGGCGGGCACCACGCCCAGGGCACTGCGCTTCTACGAGCAGCGCGGCCTGCTCCACCCGCCGGCCCGCTCCGCCTCCGGCCAGCGCGAGTACGGCCCGGACGACGTCGCCCGGGTCCGGGTGATCCGCCAACTCCTCGCCGTGGGGCTGACGGTGGACGACCTGGCCAGCCGGGCCCACCGCCTCGACCTGCTCGGCCAGGACCCGCCGGTCCGCTGCTCCGGCGCTCCCGGCCCGGACACCTTCGCCCCCGTCGTCCACGCCCGACTGGCCGCCCTGGACGCCGAGATCGACCGCCTCACCGCACTGCGCGCCAGGCTCGCCCGCCACATCGCGACCGGCGGCGCGGACGTCCCGGCCGAGGCCTGACGGATGCGGAAAGCCAGTCCGAAGGATGCGGGAAGCCCGTCCGGCACCTCGCGACGAGGGTGCGCGTGGTGCCGGACGGGAGTTCGGGGGGGTGTCAGGACGCGTCGGCGGCGAGTCGGGCGTCGGCGGCCGGAGCGGCGGCGCTGTCCTGGCCGGTCCAGCTGATCCGGGTCGCGCAGAGGGAGACGACGGCCGCCGAGGCGGCGACGGCGGCCATGCCCCAGAGCAGGCTGGTGGCACCGGCGATGAAGCCGATCACGGCGGGCCCGGCCAGCAGGCCGGTGGTGCCCATGGCCGCGACCAGCGAGAGGGCGTCGGCGCCCTGCCGGGCGGCGGCGACGTAGACGCACGGGGTCACCGCGGCCACGCCGAGGCCGACGCAGGCGAAGCCGAGCAGGGTCGGGACCACGCCGCCGACCGCCAGCGCGAGGGCGAGTCCTAGGCCGGCCAGCAGGCTGCCGGTGCGCACGATCCGGCCGTCGCCGAAGCGGGTGCGCCAGCCGTCCGCGAAGATCCGGGCGCAGACCATCATCACCGAGACCACCGCGATGCCCATCGGGGCGAGTCCGGCGCCGGCGTGCACGTAGTCCTTGAGGTAGAGCGCCGACCAGTCGTTCATGGCGCCCTCGGTGACGGTGCCGAACACCATCGCCAGGCCCATCCACAGGGTCGCGACGGTCGGCAGCACGAAGCCGCGGCGCTGCTTCTTCTCCGCCGATTCGCCGGTGTCGGAGGTGTCGGAGGCGTCGGCGGCCGCGGCCGGGCCGTCCGCGAGCAGCCCAGGCCGGGCGGCCACCACCAGCACCGCGAGCAGCGCGGCGGCGAGCCCGAAGTGCACCGCCAGGGTGCCGGTGGCGGAGGTGACGCCCGAGGCCAGCAGCGCGGCGAGCAGCGAGCCGGCGCTGAAGGTGGCGTGCAGCCTGGACATCGTGGTCCGCTCGAAGCGGGCCTCCAGCGCGGCGCCCTGGGCGTTCATCGCGACGTTCAGGCAGCCGACCGCGACGCCGTCGAAGAACAGCACCAGCAGCGTGACCGGGTAGTTCGGCACCACCGACAGGGCGAGCAGGATCACGCCGAGGGCGAGTGCGGACAGCACCGAGAGCAGCCGGGAGCCGAGCCGCCGCATCAGCACCGCGACCACGGGGAAGGACACCGCCGCGCCGATGCCGCAGGTCATCAGCAGCAGGCCGATCTGGGCCTCGCCCAGGTCGAGCCTGGCCTTGAGCGCGGGCACCCGGGAGACCCAGGTCGCGTACTGGAATCCGAGGACGAAGAACAGTGCGCCGATGGCCACTTGGGACCGGCGGAACTCGTCGCGAACGGGGGACATCGGTATCAGCCCACTTCGGCTCTGGGACGCGGCCCGGGGACCGGGTCGGTGGAGTGCGGCAGCGGCCGGGCCGGGACGGGGTCCAGCGGCATCGCCATGTAGACCGCCCGGGTGCCGTAGCTCTCGGGCAGTTCGATCTCGGGCCGGGCGCGGTAGCCCAGCGGGGTCCACAGCACGTGCGAACCGCGGACGGCGACCAGCGAGGCGGTGCGGTAGCCGGACGCCCGGGCGGTCTCCTCCAGGTGCCGCAGCATCCGCAGGGACAGGCCCCGGCCGCGCAGGTCCTCGGAGATCACCAGGTCGTGGGCGTGCATGTTGGTCGGCCGCTCGCCCGCGCCGGGCGTGGCGCCGCCCTCGTCCTCGCTGCGGCCGAGGTCCGGGCAGCGGAACAGCGGGTACGGCAGGGCGAGCAGGTAGCCGCCGAGGCCGCCCGGGTGCTCCAGCACGAAGCAGGTGTCCGGCGAGGCGCGGTGCCGGGAGCGGAGCGCCTCGCGGCCCTCGGACAGGCCGCTGGCGGCGTAGGCGCGCTCCTCCAGCGCGACCACTTCGTCCCAGTCCTCCTCCCGGAGCAGCCGGATGCGGTACTCGCTCATGCGCTTCCTTCCTCGCGGCGCCCGCCGACGCAGGTGTACGGCAGCGGCGCGAAGCCGTTGAACCCCTGGGTGGCGTAGGCCGTGGCGTACGCGCCGCAGGAGTGGATCCAGACCGGGTCGCCGGAGCCGAGCGCGCGCGGGACACGCACCAGGCCGTCCTCCTGCGCGTACGCGTCATCGCTGTCGCAGGTCGGGCCGGCCACCGCGGCGTTGACGAACTGGCCGCCGGGGTGGGTGGGGAACTCCAGCCGGTACTGCAACTGGTCCATCTCGTACAGGCCGTTGAACTTGCCGCAGCTCAGGTAGAGCCAGTCGTCCCTGGTGCCGTCGAGGCGGCGGCGGGAGGTGAGCCGGGAGACGTGGGCGCGGATCGCGCCGTGGTCGGCGACCAGGTGGCGCCCGGGCTCCAGCAGGAACTCCAGCGGCCCGGCGTTGACGGCGCGCAGCCGTTCCATGCCCTCGCGGATCACCGTGAACATCTTGTCCAGTGGCGGGTCGAGCGGGCGCCCGCCGCGGTCGAGGACGCCGAGGGCGGGCAGGCCGCCGCCGAGGTTGATCCGGGTCGGGGTGATACCGCGCCAGTTGAGCGCCTCCAGCACGGCGGCCAGCGAGTCGATCGCCGCGGCCCAGGCCTCGGCGGTCATCTGCTGGGAGCCGACGTGCACCGACAGGCCGGAGGGCACCAGCCCGGCGGTGCGGGCTTCGTCGAGTACCCGCAGCGCGTCCTCGGGTGAGCAGCCGAACTTGTGGCTCAGGCCCCACAGGGCGCCCTCGCCGCTGGTCGCGATCCGGCAGAACACCCGTGCGCCGGGGGCGTGTTCGGCGATCGCCGCGACGTCCTCCACGCTGTCGGTGGCGAAGTCGCGCACGCCCAGCCGGTGGGCCTCGGCGATGTTGCGGTCGGACTTGACGGTGTTGCCGTAGTGGATCAGCCCGGGCGGTACTCCGGTGCGCAGCGCCTGGGCGATCTCCTGCGGGCTGGCCGCGTCGAAGCCGGAGCCGAGCGCGGCGAGGTGGTCCAGTACCTCGTCCACCGGGCAGGCCTTCATCGCGAACCGGACGGCCACACCCGGCAGTTCGGCGCAGAGCGCGGCGTACTGGCGGCCGATGCCGTCGAGGTCGTAGATGATGGTGTCCTCGGTGGCGGCGGCCAGTGCGGCGCGCAGCGCGGAGTGGTCGTGCTCATCGGGGCGCGGCGGGTTCGCCGGGGGCGCGTCGGTGTGCACCGCGGAGACGGCCGGGATGCGGTGCGTGGTCCCCGTGGTCCGGTGTGTCACGGTCTGGTGCGTCACGGTCTGCGGTGTCACGGTCTGGTGTTTCACGGTCGGGCGTGTCACGTGGAGCTCCCCCTCGGCCGGCGCGGCAGCCGGTCGGCGGGGGTGGCCTTGCTCGCCCGCACCAGCGGGCCCCACGCGTCGATCAGTGTCGCGAAGTCCTCGATGTCCGCCTGCGCCTCGTCGAGCAGGCGCGCCCGCAGGGGCGCCAGGTGGTCCGCGAACTCGGCGTACTTCCCGCCGAGTCGCCGGTAGCAGCGGTCGAGTTCGGCGAGCCTGCGGTGGTTCTCCGCGCGGTCCGTCGCGGCGCTGCGGCGGGCGGAGTCGGCGATCGGCTCGGGGCGGACGTGGTGCTGCTCGTCGAGCAGGGCGTCACCGGCGGCCTCCATCTCGGAGTAGACCGGGTAGAGGTAGAGCATCGACAGCAGGAACTTGGCGTAGCGCAGCTGGTAGGCGGTGAAGCCGGGGCCGGTGCGCCGTTCCGGGGTGTGGTAGTTGACGATGTGGCGGTTGTGGGTGACGCCCGGCAGGGTCGCGTCACGCACCAGGTGGTGCAGGAAGTAGTCGCTGCCGATGGTGTCGGTGGCGGGCGGCAGCGGCACCCGTTCGTACACCTCGTGGTGGAGGCCGATGTTGCACATGTCGATGTGCCAGATGTCGGGCAGGTCGAGCACCGCGCGGTCGGTGGTGAACGGTTCGGTGCCGCCGCCGGTGAAGGATTCGGCGACCAGTTCGCGCTTCTCCTCCTCGCTCGCGCCGGTGGGCGCCCAGAGCGCGACCACGTCGTGGTGGACCTCGGGGTCGAGTTCGCGGATCTCGCCGACGTCGACGGAGAGTTCACCGACGAAGGAGGCGCCGACCAGGGCGACCTGCTTGTCCGCGTGCACCGGGTCGAGGGTGTTCCGGGTGACGGCGGCGGCCGCGTCGGCGGCCTTCAGCCCGAGCGTGGCCAGCTCGTGCTCGATCGGGAACACCGGTTCGCCGTCGAGCAGTTGGTAGAGGCTGTCGGAGTCCCGGCGGTGCACCGACTCGCAGCCGAGGGCGGCGGCCAGCAGGAACGCCCGGTTGGTGCAGGCTCCGTAGGAGACGGCGTCGGGCAGCATGAGGTCCAGCAGCCGGTCCGGTCCGGCCTCGCCGGCCGCTCCGGAGCGCTCGATCACCGAGCGCAGGAAGCCGCGTTGGGCGTCCTCGTCCAGGTGGTGGACGACCACGCCCTCGACGGCCGGCAGGGCGGCGAGGGCCCCGGCGTGCCGTTGCCTGGCCGCCGGGTCGGCGGAGTCCAGCACCAGCAGATGCACCCGGACGCCGAACCGCCGTACGGCGTGGGCGGCTTCGGCGCCGATCGCGGTGATGGTGTCCGCGCACTCGCGGTTGGTGGGCAGGGTCAGGCAGACGTCGCGCATTCCCGCTCCCCCGTGGCGGCCGGCCGGTCGTTCCCGTACTCCTCGAAGGGCTTGCCGCTCCAGGACCGCAGGCCGAGCAACTTCTCCCCCAGCTCGGTGAGTTCGGCGGTCCCGTAGCGCTGCGCCTCGGGCCGGTCGGCGTCGCCGACCAGGGTGCGGTTCCAGTCCGGGGTGGCGAGCGTGCGCCAGGACTCCACCCGGGAGCGGCGCAGCTTCTCGGACTCCTCCAGGGCCGGCATCATCGACAGGTACTGCACCGCGCGCACGCCGTTCTCGGAGGTGTTGCGCTCCACGCCGTGGGCGAGCAGGCCGTTCCAGATCAGCAGGTCGCCGGCCTTCAACTCGGGCCGCACGACGGGGAACTCGGTGCGGTCGACGTCGGGGCGGATCGGGTCGCGGTCGGCCGGCTGGGCGGCCTGCCACGCGTTGAAGCGGCGGAAAAGCTCCGGGTCGCACTGGAAGCCGCCGTGGTCGGGGGCGGTGTCGTCGAGCGCGATGATGCCCTGGACGCGCTGCGGCAGGATGCCCTGGGTGGTGTCGACGTCCCAGTGCAGTTCGATGTCGAAGCCGCGGTCGGTGGGCTCGATCAGCGCGCGGTCGCGGTTGCGGACGTTGGGCGGGTTGAGGTTGAGCCGGTCGAGGGTGACCCAGAGCTCCTCGCAGTCCCAGACGTCCACGAAGGCGTCGTAGACGCGCTGCGACTGGCGGCTGTCCCAGAGGAGTTGGTGGTGGTAGGCCTCGACGAAGCCGTAGATGTGCAGGTGCCGGTCGAGTTCGTCGCGGTAGTCGCGCTCGCGGTACCAGTCCTCGGGGCGGTCCGGTGACAGGCCCTGGAACTCCCAGGCGAAGTCGAGCAGTCGGCGCGCGGCCTCGGCCGGGATCGCCTGCTTCACCACCACGTAGCCGTAGGTCTGCCAGAACGCGTGGTCCTCCTCGGAGAGCACCCGCAGCGGGTGCTTCTTGCGGATGTCGCGCAGGGCCGTGCGGGCGAGGTAGCTCTCGGTGTCGGCGCTGAAGTAGGGGCGCTCCGACGCGGCCCGGTACAGGTACTCCCCGGCGGGCGCGTCGGGGCGTTCGGCAGGGCTCGGCATGGGCAGTCACTCCATGGTTCGTAGTCGGCGCAGCGCTTCCTCATGCGCTCGGTGCGGGCACGGCGGGTCGGCGGCCGGTGAACGGCCGCGGCGGGAATTCGGGCGTACGACGGAGGGTCCGTCCGCACACGGTCCTTGCCGCCTCGCCCCACGGGCACGGAACAGCGCCACGTCAGGGGGCCAACTCGCCCGCCCGGCAGGGCGTCTCACCCCACATCAGCCACTGCCGGACCGCGCTCTCCATACGTTGGACTAGACCAACTAATGGTGTCAACCCTTTCCCGCGGGTTGCCGATTGGGAAATCGGCGCAGCTCACAACGCCTCTCGGGGTTCGCTTTATGTTTCGGAGACTGACATAAGCGCGGGTATGTTTCCGGAATTGACATAAGCGCGAACGGTGAACCGGACGGGCCGGCCGTACGTTGGGCGTATGGCACGCGCGCTGACGGCTCCCTCGTGGCTGACCGAGGGCCTGCGGCCCCGGGCCGCGCCGATCCCCCGGGCCGCGGTCGCCCGCGCCTCCGTCGCACTCGCCGTCCCGCTCGCGGTGGGCACCGCCACCGGGCGGCCCGCGTACGGCGCGCTGGTGTCGATGGGCGCGCTGTCCGGAGTCATCGGGGACACCGCCGACGCGTACCGGATGCGGGTGTTCAACATCGCCGTGCCCCAGCTCTTCGGCGCCCTCGGGATGCTGTGCGGCACCCTGGTGTTCGGCTCCGGCTGGGCGGCCGTCGCGACGGTGACCGTCGTCGCCCTGGTCTCCGGCATGATCTCCTCGATCGGCGCGGTCGCCTCCGTCTCCGGACTGCTCCTGCTGCTCAACGCCGTCGTCGGGGCCGGCCTGCCGCTGCCCTCGCCCTGGTGGCTGCCGCCCGCCCTGCTGCTGCTCGGCGGCCTGGTCGTGCTCGCCCTGACCCTGCTCGCCTGGCCGCTGCGCCTGGGCGTCCCCGAGCGGGTGGTGGTGGCCGACACCTACCGGGCGGTCGCCGACCTGCTGGCGGCCACCGGCACACCGGAGTACGACGGCCGCCGCCGCGAGCTCACCCGCTCGCTCAACCAGTCCTACGACCTGCTGCTCGCCCGCCGGGCCCGGCAGCACGGCCGCTCACCCACCCTGGTACGGCTGCTCGCCCAGCTCAACGCGGTGATCCCGGTGGTCGAGGCGGCCCCGGCGGCCCAGCTGCGCCCGCCCGAGTTCGGCCCGCTGTCCGCCGGCTACCCGGCCGCCGTGCGCGCGCTGGCCGACGCCGTCGAGCAGGGCCGCACCGGCCCGCCCCCGCCGCTCGACCTGCCGGTCCCGGCCGGCCCGTCCACCCGCGCGCTGGTCGAGGCGGTCGGGCACGCCGCCGCCGTCGTGTACGAGGCCGCGCCCGACCCGTACGCCGACGAGGACCGGCTCGGCCGGCCCGCCCACCTGGCGGTCCGGGCCCGGCGCGCGGCCAGGGCACTGCTGTTGTCCGACACCTCCTGGCGGTACGGGCTGCGGCTGGCGCTGTGCATCGGGCTGGCGCAGGTGCTGGTCTCGGCGATCGCGGTGCCCCGCTCCTACTGGGTGGCGCTGACCGTGACCTTCGTGATGAAGCCCGACTTCGGCTCGGTGTTCTCCCGCGCGGTGCTGCGCGCGCTCGGCACCGCGGCCGGACTGCTGATCGCCATCCCGGTGCTGGCCGAGGTGCCGCACGGCTGGTGGGACGTCCCGGTGATGGCGGCGCTGGCCGCGCTGATCCCCGCGCTGTCCGCCAAGGGGTACGCCTTCCAGACCGCGGCCATCACCCCGGTCATCCTGCTGCTCTCCGACCTGCTCAACCACCAGGGCTTCCACCTGGTGCTGCCCCGGCTCTACGACTCGCTGATCGGCTGCGGCATCGCGCTGCTGGTCGGCTACCTGCTGTGGCCCGAGTCCTGGCACACCCGGATCGGCGACCGCCTCGCCGACGCCGTCCAGGACACCGCCTCGTACGTGTCGCTGGCCCTCACCACCGTGCCCGGACAGGACGAACCGGCCCGCGCCCGCTACCGGCGGCGGCTCTACCGGGACCTGTCCACGGTGCGCAGCGAGTTCCAGCGGGCGCTCACCGAGCCGCCACCGGTCGGCCCCCGGGCGGAGGCGTGGTGGCCGGTGGTGATCGCGGTCGAGCGGATCGTGGACACCACCACGGCCACCCGGGTGCGGATCGAGCACGGCGCGCCGGTGCCGACCCCCGAGGACGTCGCCGCCGTCACCCGGGAGCTGACCGGCCTGGCCGAGGCGCTGCGCACCGGGGCGCCGCTGCCGGCGGCGGAACCGGACGTGCTGTCGCCGGACTGCGCGCTGGCCCGGCTGCACCACGAGGTGCACGCGGCCCGCTCGGTGGCGGCGCCGGTGGCCTGAGCGGCTCCCGGTGCGGCCGCCGTCGGCCGAGGGCGCCGGCCGCCGGGCTCGGCCGCGGCATCGCCGGGCTCAGTCCTGGATCCGCCGCCAGGGCCGGTCCGCCTCCAGCGCGAAGGCCAGTTCCAGCAGCAGCCGCTCCTGCCCGTGCGCCGCCGACAGGTGCACCCCGACCGGCAGCCCGCCGGGCGCGGAGCCGGCCGGCAGCGCGATGCCCGGACCGCCGGTCACGTTGTTGACCGGGGTGAAGGCGACGTAGCGCATCAGCCGGTCCATCAGCTCGTCGAAGTCGACGTTTGGGCTCAGGTGCCCGATCGGCGGGGCGGTGTGGGCGAGCACCGGGGAGAGGATCACGTCGTGGCCGCGGAAGATCCCCGCGTACACGCCCTCGGCCCGGCGCAGCCGCCGCAGCACGCCGGGGGTCCGCGGGAACTCGGCCTGGAACCGGCGGCGCAGCCCGGTGGTCAGTCCGTCCAGCTTCCCGGCCCGGAAGCTCGGGTCGATCAGCAGCCGGCCGGTGGCCGCGATGGCCCAGGCGATGTAGCCCCAGTAGCTGACGAAGTCACGGGAGAACTCCTCGCCGAAGGGCAGTTCGGTCGGCTCGACCAGATGGCCCATCGCCTCCAGCCGGGCGGCCGTCTCCTCGACCACCCGCCTGGTCGGCTCGTCGGTCTTGGCGATCGGCGAGTCCACCACCAGGCCGATCCGCAGCCGCCGTTCGCCCGGCCCCTCGACCAGGCCGAGCGGGGGCAGCGCGGGGTTGGCGCGGTGCCGCTCGGCGGCGGCGAAGAAGGCGGCGGTGTCGCGCACCGAGCGGGTCAGCACGCCGTCGGTGACCAGGTCGATCGGCAGTTTGCCGCTCTGGGCGTTGGTGACCAGCCGGCCCCGGGTGGGCTTGAGCCCGACCAGTCCGCAGCAGGCCGCCGGGATGCGGATCGAGCCGCCGCCGTCGTTGGCGTGCGCGATCGGCACCACACCGGAGGCCACCAGGGCCGCCGAGCCGCCGGAGGAGGCGCCGGCCGAGTGCGAGGGCTTCCAGGGGTTGCGCACCGGCCGGGCGGCGGCGAACTCGGTGGAGGCGTTGAGGCCGAACTCGGGCAGCCTGGTCTTGCCGAGGACGGCGAGGCCGGTGGCGAGGAACTGGTCGGTGAAGCGCGCGTTGCGGCGGGCCGGTCGGGCGCGGTAGGCCGCGCTGCCCATCGCCGTCGGCAGGCCGCGCAGGTCGACGTTGTCCTTGAGGTACGTCGGCACGCCCCACAGCGGGCCGTCGATGCCCTCCCGGCTGATCCGCGGCCTGTCGTACGAGGCGTGGGCGACGGGCAGCAGCGCGCCGTCCACCCGGGCCGCCCGGTCGGCGGCCGCGCGGACCAGCTCCCTCGGGTCGGCCTCGCCGGCCCGCACCAGTGCGGCGAGCGCCACCGCGTCGTGGGCGCCCAGGGCGTCGTCGGCGAACGCGTGGACCCGCTCGTCGGTCATCCGAACTCCCCACTCCTGCCGGGCGTCTCGCCGTCCGGCGATCGCACCGGCTGGTCGTTCCTGCCCGGTTCTACTGACCGGTAATCTCGCAAGGGCTTCGAGTGTAGGCGTGGCCGACAGCTCCCGCCGAGCCGGGGCGCCGTTCCGCGGATGAACGATTCGTCACATCGTCGAGGGCGCACGACCGTTCAACCCACGCCCCCGCGTTCACCCCGTCCGCCGGTCCACGATCGTTTCACCGCACGCCGCCGGGAAAGATCACGTTCACGATTCGTCCCGGTCCTCCCGCCCCAACCAAGGTGACGCCCGTGCCGACCCCCTTCTTCCCGACCACCCGGTTCACCGCGGCCCTGGCCCCCGGCGGCCTCCCCCTGCTCGGCCACGCCCCCGCCCTGCTCCACCGCCCGCACGAGTTCGTGGCCCGGCTGCCCGCCCACGGCGACCTCGTCCGGCTGCGGCTCGGCCCGCTCCGCGCGTACGTGGTCTGCCACCCCGAGCTGGTCCACCGGATGCTCGCCGACGACCACACCTTCGACAAGGGCGGGCCCCTCCTCGCCAAGGCCAGGGAGGTCGTCGGCAACGGCCTCGCCACCTGCCCCGCCGCCGTCCACCGGCGCCAGCGCCGGATGCTGCAGCCCGCCTTCCACCGTGAACGGCTGCCCGGCCACGCCGCCCTGATGGCCGAGGAGATCGCCGGCGCCACCGCCCGCTGGCACGACGGCGACGTGATCGACGTTCCCGCCGCGATGCACCGCCTCAGCACCGCCGTCACCGCCCGCTGCCTGTTCGCCGCGCACGAGCGGGCCGGCTCGCCACCGGTGCACCGGAGCATGGACGTCGTGACCCACGGCCTCGCCCGGCGGCTGCTGCTGCCGCTGCCCGACGCCGACCGCCTCCCCACCCCCGGCAACCGCCGCTTGCGCCGCGCCCGGCAGGACCTCCGGGAGACCACCCGGCGGCTGATCGCCGACCACCGCGCCACCGGCACCGACCGGCACGACCTGCTCTCCACGCTGCTCGCCGCCACCGACGAGGACGGCCTGGGCCTGTCCGACGCCGAGATCCACGAGCAGGTGCTCAGCTTCCTGCTCGCCGGCGTGGAGACCACCGCCGCCACCCTGTCCTGGGCCTGGACGCTGCTCGCCGCCAACCCGGCCGTCCGCGGCCGGCTGCACGCCGAGCTGGACACCGTCCTGGACGGCCGTCCCGCCCGCCACGGGGACCTGCCCGCCCTGCCGCTCACAGCACGTATCGTCAGCGAGACCCTGCGGCTCTACCCGCCGCCGTGGATCCTCAGCCGCACCGCCACCACCGACGCGGAGCTCGGCGGCCACCGCGTCCCGGCCGGCACCACCCTGCTGTTCAGCCCCTACCTGCTGCACCGCCGGGCCGACCTGTTCCCCCGCCCCCACCGCTTCGACCCCGACCGCTGGCTCACCACCGCCAGCCCCGCCCCCGGCACCTACACGCCGTTCGGCCTCGGCGCCCGCCGCTGCATCGGCGACGACTTCGGCACCACCGAGGCCGTCCTCGCCATCGCCACCATCGCCGCCCGCTGGACCATCACCCCCGCCCCCGGCCGGCCGGTCCGCCCCCGGCGCGGCTCCTCCCTCGCGCCCCGGCCCTTCACCGCGCGGCTGACCCGCCGCATCCGCTGACCGGACGCCGACCGGCGTCCGGGAACGGGACTTCGGTACTGTCCCGGCGTGGCCGGCCGTACGGGCGCCGGCCGGAACCAGGCCGCTCGACCGGGACACCACCACGCCATGAACGCTCGAACCCCACGGGGACTCCTGACCGGGGCGCTGCACGCCGTCCGGACGTACCCGCGCCGCTCACCGCTGACCTTCGGCTACGTCGTGCTGCTCCTGCTCGGGCACGTCTGGGTCGAGAGCGTGCTCGCCGCCGACCGGGCGGACGCGCTCCGCGACCACATCAGCACCAACCTCGACAACCTGCACGACCACCCGGTCACCGCCCTGTTCGGCAGTGCGCTGCTCTTCGACGGCACCCTCACCGAGGTCCTCTCCACCGGCTTCGGCAGCACCCTGATCACCCTGGGCCTGGGCGTCTGCTGCTGCCTCGCCTGGACCGAGCGCCGCCACGGCAGCCTGCGCGCCGCCGCCGTCTTCCTCGGCGGGCACATCGGCGCGACCCTGCTCACCGCCGCGGTGATCCTGCTCGCCCTGCGACACGGCTGGTACCCGCAGGACGTGCGGCAGGCCTCGGACTACGGCATCAGCTACGGCGCCCAGACCGTCCTCGCCCTCGCCACCCTCGCCGTACCCCGGTGGGCCCGGCTGCCCTGGGCCGCCTTCGTCCTCGCCTGGCCGCTCGCCGGCGGCGGCGGCGAATGGCCAGGCCCGCTCCCGGAGTTCACCACCGTCGGCCACCTCCTCGCCGCCGCCCTCGGCTTCGCCCTGGCCGCCGCGGTGACACTGACCGCCTCCCGCCGCCGTCGCTCCGGGGCCCCGGGGTCCGCCTGACTCCCGCACGGAAACCGGGCGGGAGCCAGCGGGGCCGGGGTCAGCGAGGCGGCCGTCAGCGGGGCGGGCGGCGGTCGGCGGCGATGGCGGCGAGCAGCCGCTCGATCTCCGCCAGCCGGCGCCGCAGGTCCTCGACGTCGCCGCGGGTGGCGTTCTGCTCGTCCGCCTTGAGATCGACCAGCAGCTGCCCGTCCGGCTCCAGCCGGGCACGGGCCACCTCACCGAGGTCGTCGCCGTTCTGGATCCGGACGGCGTGCTCCAGCTCGGACGGGCGCAGCGCCAGGTCGTGCAGCGCTCCGGGCACCAGCCTGCCGTCCCGGACCACGGTGGTGGCCCTGCCCTCCAGGATGCGGGCGGCCCTCGGGTCGCGGGCGAGCCAGCGGGTGACGCCGGCGTTCACCGCGACCAGGGTGACCGCCCCGATCGCGCCGCCGAACAGGCTGTTGTCGTTGCCGATGATGGCGTTCTGCACCACGTTGGAGAGCAGGAAGACGACCACCATGTCGAAGGTGTTGAGCCCCGCCAGCCCGCGTTTCCCGGCGAGCCGGAACAGCACCAGGATCAACACGTAGACGGCGATCGTGCGGAGGACCTTCTCCACGATCGGAATCTGGACCGCCACCAGGTCGTGCCACACTGCCCCGCTCCTCCCGCCTCGGCTGTTGGGAACGGGGCAGAGGCTACGCCTGGGTCACCGCTTCGGCCTGCCACGCCGGGCCGCCGCGCCGCGCCCGCCGGCCTTGGCACCGCCGGCCTTCGCGCCCTTCGGTCCCCCGGCCCGCTGGCCGCCCGCCTTCTGGGCGCCCGTCTTCTGGCCGCCCGCCTTCTGGGCACCGGACTTCTGCCCGCCGGACTTCTGCTGCTGCGGCTTGCGCGGGGCCGCCGCCTTCCCGGGCCGGTCCTCGGGCGCCGCCTGCCCGGCCCCGCGGCCGCGCGAGCTGTTGACCGTACGGCCGCGGACGATCCCGATGAACTCCTCCACCAGGTCCGTCGTCCGCTCCTGCGGCCAGGACAGCGCCACCTGGGACTGCGGCGCCTCCACCACCGGCCGGTAGGTGAGGTCCCGGCGGTGGTGCAGCCGGGCCAGCGACTGCGGCACCAGGAGCACGCCGACGTTCGCCGCGACCAGCTCGATCGCGTCCTCCGTGCTGTCCGGTCGCGCGATGGCGGGGCGCCCGGGCAGGGTCTCGGCGGTGAAGCCGAGGGAGTCGTCGAGCGGGTGGAAGACCACCTCCTCGGCCAGGTCCGCCAGCGGGACCTCCTCGGCGGCGGCGAGCCAGTGGTCCTTGGGGAAGACCACGACGGTGGTCTCGGTGTAGAGCGGGATGGCGCTCAGCACGTCCTTGTCCACCGGCAGCCGGACCAGCCCGGCATCCGCGCCGCCCTCGCGCAGGGTTCGCTCGGCATCGCCGAACGGGACCGCGAGGAGGTCCAGCGGCACGTCCGGGAGCCGCTCGCTCCAGACCCGGACCCATTTGCCGGGGGTCACGCCCGGGACGTACACGAGCCGGAAGGACGGGTTCACCTGCATGTCTGTCACAGGGCAAGGCTACCGACCGTGACCGGAAGCGCCCGCGCGCTCCCTTACCCTTGTCACCATGACATCGCTCAAGCAGAAGACCAGCCAGACCATGAAGCCGGCCACGGCGGCCAAGAAGCTGGGGATCTACCTCGACGCCGCGCCGACCGACTTCCAGGAGGGCGTGGTCTCCCGCGAGGAGCTGAACGCGCTGCAGGCCGAGCCGCCGCAGTGGCTCCAGGACCTGCGCAAGAACGGCCCGCACCCGCGCCCGGTGGTCGCCGCCAAGCTCGGCATCTCGATCTCCGGCCTGGCCCGCGGCGGCGTGACGGAGGCGCTGACCACCGAGCAGATCGAGGCCGTCAAGGCCGAGAACCCGCTCTGGCTCCAGCACGAGCGCGCCAACCAGGTGGACGTCCGCAAGGAGACCGCCCGGATCAAGGAGAAGCACGAGAAGGAGGCCGCCGCCCAGGCCGCCAAGGAGGGCAACGCCGCCCAGGCGCGCTGACCCGTCTCCCCTCGGTGCGGCCGTGGCGGAAGGGGTGGAACTCCCCTCCCGCCGCGGCGTATTGACCGGGCCGTCGATCGCTCCGAATAATCGGCGGGATCGGGCGCGGCGGTACGCCGCACCGCGGCAACCGCACCGGGGGAGCGACCAGTGATCGAGCAGCCTCAGGACACAGGGCGGACTCAGGACGCCGAACAGCACCAGCACGCAGGGCAGCCTCGGGACACCGGGCAGCCTCGGCACGCGGGGCACGCGGGGCTCGCCGCGCTCGCGGACGAGTTCTTCGCTGCCGAGAACACCCACAACCCGTTCGACGCGACCCTCAGCGGGGTCGAGGGCTACGCCCACCTGGTGCCCGACCCGTCCCGCGAGGCCGCGCACCGCCACCGCGGGACGCTGCGCGGCTTCGCCGACCGGCTGGCCGCGATCCCGCCGGACACGCTGGCCGGCGAGGACCGGATCACCCACCGGGTGCTCGCCCGGCTGATCGACAACGGCATCGGCCAGATCACCCACGGGCTGGCCGACTTCAGCGTCTCGGCGACCATCGTCGCCCCGCAGAACGAGGCCTTCTCCGCGCTCGCCATGACCTCGGTCGAGCAGGAGGGCGCCGAAGCCTACCTGGAGCGCCTCGCCGCCCTGCCCGGCTTCTTCGACGCCACGCTGCGCCGCACCCTGGACGCCGCCGCCGAGGGCCGCCGCCCGCCGCGCAGCGGGGTCGACGCCGCCGTCGCCCAGCTGGAGGCCCACCTGGCCACCGCCCCGGCCGAGGACCAGCTGCTGCGGCCGCTGGCCGGCCGCCGGGAGTCCGAGCGGGCCCTGGCCGTCGTGCGCGACGCCGTCCGCCCGGCGGTGGCCCGCTACCGGGCCGGGCTGGCCCAGCAGCTGGTACCGGTCGCCCGGCCGGACGACAAGCCCGGGGTCTGCCACGTGCCGGGCGGCGCCGAGGGCTACGCGGACGCCGTCGCCCGCTTCACCCGGCCGGGGCTCACCCCGCAGGAGGTGCACCGGATCGGCCTGGAGGCCGTGGCGGCGCTGCGCGAGGAGTTCGCCGAGCTGGGCGGCAAGGTCCTGGGCATCACCGAGCCCGCGGCCGTGCTGACCGCGCTGCGCGAGGACCGCTCGCTGCGCTTCGGCAGCGCGGCCGAGATCGTCGCCCTGGTGGACGGGGCGCTGGAGCGGGCCCGCCTCGCCTGCGCCGACTGGTTCCGCCCGTACCCGATCGCCGACTGCGTGACCAGGGAGATCGACCCGATCGAGGCGGAGAACGCGCCTCTGGCCTACTACCAGCCGCCGGGCCCGGGCGGGCTGCCCGGAACCCACTGGATCAACACGCTGCGCCCGGAGAGCCGGTTCAGCTACGAGTACGAGGCGCTCGCCTTCCACGAGAGCGTGCCCGGCCACCACCTCCAGCTCGCCGTCGCCCGGACCCTGCACCACCTGCCGCTGTTCCGACGGAACCCGAGCGGCCAGCTGACCGCCCACGTCGAGGGCTGGGGCCTGTACACCGAGCGGCTCGCGGACGAGATGGGGCTGTACAGCTCGGAGCTGTCCCGGTTCGGCATGCTCTCGATGGACGCGCTGCGGGCGGTCCGGCTGGTGGTGGACACCGGGATGCACCACTACGGCTGGTCCCGGGAGCGGGCGATGGCCTACCTGCGGGCCAACACCGCGACCCCCGCGGCCAACGTCCGCAACGAGATCGACCGCTACATCGCCTGGCCGGGCCAGGCCACCGCCTATCTGATCGGCCGCCGGGAGATCGTACGGCACCGCGAACGGGCCGAGGCCGCGCTCGGCGCCCGGTTCGACGTCCGGGAGTTCCACCATCAGCTGATCGGGCACGGCAGCCTGCCGCTGGGGGTGCTGGAGGAGCTGGTGACGGACTGGATCGCGGCGCAGTAGGCCGTACGTCCCGCCGCCCTGCCACCGCTGCGCGTCCGCCTCGGTGCCGTCCGCCGGACGGCACCGGGGGCTCCACGCCCGCCCCGGTGCCGTCCGGTCGTCGTCAGAACCGGACGGTCCGCAGGACCGAGCCACCGCCCTGGAGCCCGGCCAGGTAGAGGGTGTGCCCGTCCGCCCCGAGCTGGACCTGGACGACGGAGTCCAGGCCGAAGCCGGTGACGGTCTCGCCGGGGACGGCCGCGCCGGTCGCGGGGTCGTACGAGAGCAGCGCGGCCTGCGCGGTCTTCGCGCCGGTGAACACGCGGAGCCGGCGCGAGTCGGGGCTCGCCCCGAGCAGCTGGGGGCCGTTGTCGAAGGGCCCCAGGGAGAAGCCGGACCGGAAGGTGTTCGTCGCCGGGTCGAGGGTGTCGAGGGAGACGGTGCCCCATTCGCGGTAGCCGCTCGCGTAGACGGTGCGCCCGTCGGGGGCGGGCACGACCGCCTCGGCGGAGCCGAAGCCCGCCACCCGGTCGATGACCTGCGGGACGGCGCCCTCGACGTCCAGGTGGTACAGGTTGTCCGCGGTGCCGACCCAGGCGTCGGTGGCGTCGGGCCCGAGCACCACCTGGTTCACGGTGAAGCCGGTGAGCGTCACGCTGCCGGGGAAGGTCCGGGTGGCGGGGTCGTAGGCGAGGACGCGGCCGGCCCGACTGCCCATGCGCACGCCGTAGGGGCCGTACTGGGACAGCCAGAGCCGGGTGCCGTCCGGGCTGACGGTCACCTCGTTCAGCCCGCCCTTGGTCATCGCTCCGGGGCGGGGCTGGTCGGGCGTGGCGACCCGGGCGAGCAGCCCGCCGGTGACGGCGTCGAAGGTCAGCAGGTCCCAGTTGACGGTCACGTAGACCCGGCTGCCGTCCGGGCTGACGGTCGGACGGCCGACCATGTCGAAGGAGGAGACGGTGAGCAGGTCGGTGCTCACCCCGGTCCGGAGGTCGAGACTGCGGACCACGCGGGCCCCGTGTCCCGGGTCGATGTCGTAACTGGCCACCACGAACGCGCGGCTGGCGTCCGGGCTGACGGTGAACGACTCGCCCTTCGCTCCCAACGCCACGGTGTCCGAGGCCACGGTGTCCGAGGCGACGCCCTGCCGGACCGTCACCGCCGGGCCGGCCGGCGCGGCCGCCACCGCCTCCGTCCCGGTCACCAGCAGCGCCCCCGCCGCCACCACCGCGCCAAGCCAACGCGCTTTCCGCACAAGCCCGTTCATGCTTCCCCTCCCGCCGGTCGGATCGCGGCTTCGCCGCGTCCGCGTCAGGCTACGACACGTTCGCGGGGCCCGCGTAGCGGTTCGGCCGGAGTCGGTCCCACTCCGGCCGAACACAGCCCCTTCACGACACCGCCAGAACCGGAATCGGCCACGGCGTCGGCGTCATGCGTCATGCGTCATGCGTCATGCGTCGGCGTGGGCCTCGGCGTCAGCCGGATTCGCCGCCGTCGCGGAAACGGTTCCGCGCGCCCGACGAAGGCTTCCCGCGCCCGAACGCGGCGTCACCCCAACGGCCCTGCCGACACGGTAGGGTCCGCTGGCACGGCCACCGGCACGCCCGGCGACCGCCGCCCGCGCCCACCCCGTTGGAGGAACCCGTGCCGGCTCCCGCCTGCCGCGCCCTGGCCATGGCCGCCGCCGTCCTGTTCGCCGCCGCGGTCGCGGGCTGCTCGCCCGGCGGCGGCCACACCGCCGGGAGCGTCAGGTCCGGCTCCGCGGCGGCCGCCCCGCCCGCCGCCTCGATCGTCACCGGCCCCGGCCCGAAGGACAGGTACGAGGTCCAGCCGCAGCCCGCGCCGGGCAGCTGCCACTACCGCCACACCGCGGACCAGCAGCCGCTGCCGGACCCCGCCTGCACCCCGGGCGCGATCAGCCCGGCGGTCAGCCAGGCCAACCTCAAGGACACGATCTGCAAGCCGGGCGGCTACACCTCGACCATCCGCCCGCCGGCGAACATCACCGGCAAGGAGAAGGCCGAGAATGCCAAGTCCTACGCCTACACGGGACCGCTGGCCGACGCCGAGTACGACCACCTGATCAGCCTCCAGCTCGGCGGCGACCCCAACGACCCGCGCAACCTGTGGGTCGAGCCGCCCTCCCCCGGCCACGTCCCCGGCAAGGGCCCGAACAACCCCAAGGACACGGTGGAGACCCACCTGCACACCGCGATCTGCAAGGGCCAGATCACCCTGGCCGCCGCCCAGCAGGCGATCGCCACCGACTGGACGACCGCCGAGGGCAGGCTCGCCGTCGGCACCGGCTCCGCCCCGACCCCCGCGCCCGACGCCGACGGGGACTGACGGGCCGCCCCGGCTCAACTGCTGGGCACAGCATCGCCGTTGCGACCACTCGGGTGACGGGACAGGTGAGCGCCGGCCCACCGCCGTGACACCCGCCCCACCGGTAACCTGACCGAACGCGTGAACGAGCGACATCAGAGGGCGGGCGCAGTGGCGAGGACGGGCGTCAAGGGGCTGGGCAGAGAGACGACGGATCTCAGGGCCGGAGCGGTGTTCGCCGTGCTGTCGGTGGTGCTCGACGGCTTCCTGCTGTCCAGGATCTGGCGCTGGGCCGGGGAACAGACACCCGGGGAGCACCACTCGGCGGTGCTGCAGACCTGGGGGCTCCTCGCGGGCATCGCGTTCACGGTGCTGCTCGGCGTGGCCGTCGCCGGTCAGCGGTCGACCCCGCAGCGCCGCTGGCGCTGCGCGATGCTCGGCCTCCTCCTCGGCCATCTGGCCCTGGCGGCCTTCCTGGCCCTCGTGGTCGCCCTGCTCCTGGGCGGCGCCATCGGCGGCATTCCCTAGCAAGTGATACCGGACCGCCCAGGCCCGTCGACCACCCGGCCGCCGCCCGCCGCCCGGCCACCGAGGGGTCCGGGAGACGGGCGGCGAAGGCGGGGCCCGGCCGGTCAGGCCACCGGCGGGACGACCGGCAGGTTGCGCTTGTGCTCGGTGCGGCGGTAGTGGCCGAGGACGGTCCGGAAGACCTCCTCGCTGACCGGCAGGCCCTCCAGGAAGTCGTCCAGGGCGTCGTAGCTGACACCGAGGGCGTCCTCGTCGGGGCGGCCGGGGGCGAGGTTCTCCAGGTCGGCGGTCGGGACCTTCTTGACCAGCTCGGCCGGCGCGCCCAGTGCCTCGGCGATCGCCCGCACCTGGCGCTTGGTCAGGCCGGACAGCGGCATCACGTCGGCCGCGCCGTCGCCGAACTTGGTGAAGAAGCCGACGGCGGCCTCGGCGGCGTGGTCGGTGCCGACCACCAGCCCGCCCTTGGCGCCGGCCGCCGCGTACTGGACCACCATCCGCTGGCGGGCCTTGACGTTGCCGCCGACGAAGTCCTCGTGGCCGTGGTCGGTGTAGGTCAGTCCGGCGGCCTTGAGGGCGGCCAGCGCGCCGTCGGTGGCGGGCTTGACGTCGACGGTCAGCACCTCGTCGGCGCGGATGAAGCCGAGCGCGAGCTGGGCGTCCGCCTCGTCCGCCTGGACCCCGTACGGCAGTCGCATCGCGGTGAAGGTCACCTGGCGCCCCTCGGCCCGCAGCCGCTCGACGGCGAGCTGGCAGAGCCGCCCGGCGGTGGTGGAGTCGACACCGCCGCTGATCCCCAGCACCAGGCTGCGCGCGCCGGTGGTCCGCACCTGGTCGGCCAGGAACTCCACCCGCCGCTCGGCCTCCTCCGCGGGGTCCGGCACGGGCACGACCCCGAGGGCACGGGCGATCTCCCGCTGGACGTCGGCAGGCAGGGGCTCGGTCATTCCGACTCCTCGGGACGGTGGGTACGTGACGCGCTCACGAGGATACGACCCCCGGCGGCACGGCCGTCACGGGCGGGGGGTCTCCCCCGGCTCCGCCCGCCCCTCGGGTCCGTCGGGCTTGCGCAGCGAGACCGGCTGCTCCGGGCCCGGTCCCGGGTGCGCCAGGATGTCCAGCACCACCCGGCCGTCCACCGTCTCCTTGGCGACCAGCAGCGCCGCCAGCTCGTCCAGGTGGTGCCGGTGCTCGGTGAGCAGGTCGAGGGCCCGCCGCTCGGCCCGGCGCAGCAGGCCGGCCACCGCCTCGTCCACGGCGCGCTGGGTCTGCTCGGAGTACGGGCGACGCAGCAGGTCCTCGGGGTTGTCGCCGAGGTAGTGCGGGGTGCCGCTGGAGTAGCCGACCGGGCCGAGCTCCGGGGAGAGGCCGAACTCGCGGACCATCCGGGTGGCGACCGAGGTGGCGTTGGCGAGGTCGTTGGCGGCGCCCGTGGAGCCCTCGCCGAAGACCACCAGCTCCGCCGCCCGGCCGCCGAGCTGGACGGTGAGCAGGTCGGTCAGGTAGCCCTCGCTGTACAGGTGCCGTTCGGCCTCGGGTAGCTGCTCGGTGGCGCCGAGGGCGACGCCGGCCGGGAGGATCGTCACCTTGGCGACCGGGTCGGCGCGCTCGCACAGCGCGGCCATCAGCGCGTGCCCGGACTCGTGCACCGCCACGGCGTGCCGTTCCTCGGGCAGCAGCGCGTTGGAGGACTCCCGGCGGCCGAGCAGCACCCGGTCTCGGGCCGCGTCGAGGTCGTCGGCGGTGAGGACGGACCGGTCGGCGCGCACGGCGTTGATGGCGGCCTCGTTGACCAGGTTGGCGAGGTCGGCGCCGGAGAAGCCGGGGGTGCCGCGGGCGAGCCGCCCGAGGTCGACGTCCGGGTCCAGGTTCTTGCCCCGGGCGTGCACGGCGAGGATGGCGGCCCGTTCGGCCTGGTTGGGCAGCGGGACGGTGACCTGCCGGTCGAAGCGGCCGGGGCGCAGCAGGGCCGGGTCGAGGGCGTCCGGGCGGTTGGTGGCGGCGATGACGACGATGCCGGTGCTCTGGTCGAAGCCGTCCATCTCGGCGAGCAGCTGGTTCAGGGTCTGCTCGCGCTCGTCGTTGCCGCCGAGCCGGGTGCCGCCCGCGCGGCGGCCGCCGACGGCGTCGATCTCGTCGATGAAGATGATCGACGGCGCGCGTTTGCGGGCGTCGTCGAAGAGGTCGCGGACCCGGGAGGCGCCGACGCCGACGAACATCTCCACGAAGCCGGAGCCGGTGACCGAGAGGAAGGGCACCGAGGCCTCCCCGGCGACGGCGCGGGCGAGCAGGGTCTTGCCGGTGCCGGGCGGCCCGACCATGATCACCCCGCGTGGCCCCTTGGCCCCGGCGGCGGCGTACCGCTCCGGGCTGCGCAGGAAGTCGACCACCTCGCTGACCTCCTGCTTCACCCCCTCGTAGCCGGCCACGTCGGCGAACCCGGTGTTCGGCCGCTCGGCCTCGATGATCTTCGCCCGGGACCGTCCGATGGCGCTCAGGCCGCCGCCCAGCGAGCGGGCGGCCATCCGGCCGGACCAGAGGAACAGCGCGCCGAAGACCAGCAGCGGCAGGAACAGCAGCAGAGTGGACCAGATCGAGCCGCCACTGCTGGTCCGGCTGCCGGTGACGGTCACCTGGTGGTCGGTGAGCGCGCTGCTGAGCTGGGAGGTGTCCAGGGCGGTGGGGATCTGGCTGGTGAAGTGGGTGCCGTCCTTGAGCGTGCCGCTCACCCCGCCGGTGTCGCTGACGTCCACGGTCTGCACCTGGCCGGCGTTGACCCGGCTCACGAAGTCGCTGTAGCCGTAGCGGGTGCCGGGCTTGCCGGGGTTGGAGAAGAGCACCAGCAGGAGCAGCGTCACCAGCACGGCTACGGGCAGCAGCCAGCGGCGCCACGAGGGCGGCGGGGGCTTGCCGGGGCCCCCTGGGCCGCCCGGGCCGCCGGGCCCCGGGCCCTGGTTCCGCCCCTGGCCCGGGCCCTGGCCGCGCGGCTGGTCCCAGCCCGGCCTCTGGCCCGGACCGGTGCCGGGGCCGGCGCCCGAGTCGGTGCCCGGGCCGGAATCGGGCCCCGGTGGAGTCGTGGGGTGACGGGCAGCGCGCAGCCGGATTCGTACGATCATCCACGCTCACCGCCTCTCGGGGCCGAACTCTCGGGAGGCCGAACAGCCTCCGCCCCTCCATGGTCGGACGGTCCGCGCCCGGACGGGAGACCGAACGGGGTGGTAACGGTCCACCCGGGGGAGAACGGCGCGTGCGGCACCCCGGGCCGACAGCCGCAGAGCGCGGGCGTCCGCCGGGCTCCGGCCCCCGGCCGCTCCGCCGGCCACGGTGTCGGCCACGCTCACGGCACATCCGGGCACGGGGAGTTGGCGATCGAGCGGCCTGCCAGGGCTGTTCGTGACCTAGAGTAGCCGCATGGTCGACGAGGAACTGCCCGCCATACGCACGACGCCCGAGGCCGCCATGGAACCCCGGGCCGGGGACAGCGACCGGGAGGCGGTGGCCGAGCAGCTGCGGGTCGCCGCCGGCGAAGGCCGCATCGACCTCGCGGAGTTGGAGGAGCGACTCGACCTGACCTACGCCGCGCGGACCTACCGCCAACTCGACGTCCTGGTGGCGGACCTCGGCGGGCGGGTCGGGCCCGGAGCGGAGTCCGCGGAGGAGGCCCTCGTGCTCCGGCCCCGGATGAACAACATGGTGCAGGCCGGCCGGTGGTCGGTGCCCCGCCGGATCGTCGCGGAGACCAGGATGTCGCTGCTCACGATCGACTTCACCGAAGCCGTCTGCCCCCACCGGGAGGTCACGGTGGAGGCGTCGACCGGCATGGGCCACGTGCGGCTGATCGTCCCGCGCGGCTGGGGCGTACGGATCGATCCGTCGAGCACCAACACCGGGAACATCGTCAACAAGGCCGCCGAGTCGGCGGAGCCCGGCGCCCCGACGCTGGTCCTGATCGGCCACCCACGGTCGGGGCCGATCAGGATCAAGCAGCGCCGCCGGGACTGACGGGCGCGGGCGCTCTGGCCTGGCCTGGCCTGGCCTCTGGCCGCGTCGGGCCTGCTCGGGTCAGGAGAAGTCGAGGCCGCCCGTCCGGGTCCGCTTGAGTTCGAAGAACTTCGGGTAGCCGGCCAGCAGCCGCACGCCCTCGAAGACCCGTACGGCGTCCTCGCCGCGCGGGATGGCGCTCAGCACCGGGCCGAAGAAGGCCACGCCGTCCACGTGGATGGTCGGCGTGCCGACCTCCTCGCCGACCGGGTCCATGCCCTCGTGGTGGCTCTTGCGCAGGGCCTCGTCGTGATCGGTGCTGTTCGCCGCCTCGGCCAGCTCCTCCGGCAGGCCCGCCGCCGCCAGCGCCTCCCGGATGACGGTGTCGTCGGCGGGCCGGTCCTGGTCGTGCAGCCGGGTGCCGAGCTCGGTGTACAACTCGCGCAGCACCTGCGGGCCGTACTGCTCGGCGGCGGCTATGCAGACGCGTACGGGGCCCCAGCCCGTGGTCATCAGGCGCTGGTAGCGCTCGGGCAGGTCGGTGCGGCCCTCGTTGAGGACGGACAGGCTCATCACCCGGAAGTTCAGGTCGAGTTCACGCTGCCGCTCGACCTCCAGGATCCACCGCGAGGTGATCCAGGCGAACGGGCAGACGGGGTCGAAGTAGAAGTCGACCTTGACGGTGTCGCTGTCGGGCCTGTGGCCGTTGTCGAGGGGCTGGATGGCGTGGTGGGCGGGGTGCTGGTCGAGCACGCTGTTCGTCACATCGTTCGTCACGTCGTTCGTCACGTCGAAGAGGCTAGCGGCCGAATGGCCCACCCTCCAGGGCCAATCGACAGCTGCCGTGGTGGGCCACTCTCGCACCCGAGCTCACGCCCGACCGCCCCGCTCAGGCACACGTCGTCCCGTCCGCCGGCACCGTGCCGTCCAGCAGGTAGGCGTCCACGGTCTGCTTCAGGCACGCGTTGCCGGTGTTGTAGCCGCCGTGCCCCTCGCCCTGCAGGGTGACGCTGACGCCGACCCCCGCGCCGAGCTGCTGCGCCATCGCCCGGGCGCCCTCCACCGGGGTGGCCGGGTCTCCGGTGGTGCCGACCACCAGGATCGGGGCGGCGCCCGGCGCGGAGACCTCCGGATGGGCGGTCTTGCCGGGGACGGGCCAGCCGGTGCAGCCGCTCAGGCCCCAGGCGGTGTAGGTCCCGAACACCGGGGAGGCGGCGCGGAACTGCGGCAGCTGCTGCTGCACGTCCTGGTCCGAGTAGCGCTGCCGGGCGTCCACGCAGCTGATCGCCCGGTTCGCGGCGTTCAGGTTGTTGTAGTGCCCCTGCGGGTCGCGCCCGTTCAGCGCGTCGGCGAGCTGGAGCAGCGTGTCACCGGTCCCCTGTTCCATCGCCTCGGTGAGCCCGCCGGCCAGCGCGGGCCAGGTCGCCTGGCTGTACAGGCCACCCGCGATGCCGGTGACCGCCAGGCTCTCGGTGAGCTGCCGCCCCTGCTTGGTGGGCAGCGGCGACTGGTCCAGCCGCTTCAGCAGTGCGGCGACCTTCGCCGTCCCCTCGTCGCCGCCCGCGCCCGTCGGGCAGGCGGCACCGGCCTGGGCCGCGCAGGCCTTCATGAAGTCGCCGAGGGCGAGTTGGAAGCCCTGGGCCTGGCCGAGCGCGGCCTGCTGCGGGTCCTGGGTGGGGTCGACCACCGAGTCCAGCACCATCCGGCCGACCTGCTGCGGGAACAGGTGGGCGTAGACGCCGCCGAGCTGGGTGCCGTAGCTGAAGCCGAAGTAGGACAGCTTCTGGTCACCCAGTACCTGGCGCATCAGGTCCATGTCGCGTGCGGCGCTCTCGGTGTCCACGTACGGCAGCACCGCGCCGGAGTTGTGCTCGCAGGCGGCGACGAACCCGGCGTTGGTGTCGTCCAGGGCCTTCACCTCGCCGGGGGTTTCGGGGGTGCCGTCGGAGGCGGTGGCGGCGTCCATCGCCCGGTCGTCCAGGCAGGTCACCGTGGCGCTGGCACCGACTCCGCGCGGGTCGAAACTCACCAGGTCGTAGCGGGTGTTGAGGGAGGCGTAGGTCGCGGCGAGGGCGTGCAGGCCGACCACGCCGGAGGCGCCGGGGCCGCCGAAGTTGAACAGCAGCGAGCCGATCCGCTGCTGCTCGTCCTTGGCGGGGGTGCGGATCAGGGCGAGGTCGATCGTCGCGCCGTCCGGTTTGCCGTAGTCCAGTGGGACCTTGAGGGTGGCGCACTGCCAGTCGGCCGCGGGCGCGGTGCCGGCGCCCTGGGCGGTGGTGGGGGCGGCGCAGGCGTGCCAGTGCAGGCGCTGGGTGGCCAGGGCGGTGGCGACTTCGGAGGTGCCGGTGGCCGTCCCGGTGCCGGTGGCCGGCGAGGTCGGTGCGGGCTCGGCGGCGGAGGGTCTGTCGGCCTGGCAGCCGGTGGCGGCGGTGAGCAGCAGGGCGGTGAGGCCGAGCGCTCCGGCGCCGCGGACGACGGTGTGCATGGGGTGGGTCCACCTCTCGGTCGGCCGGGCGCCCCGGCGCGCGGTCACGGGCCTTTGGGCCTTTGGGCGTTTGGGCCTTGGGCCTTGGGCCTGCGGGCTTGCGGGCCTTTGGGCCTGCCGGACGCCCGTGCGCTCGACGGGACGGCGTACGCCCGGCGCTCGGTTCGTCGACGCACCGCAGACCCTAGGGGCTGGAGCCCGCCGGTGCCGTGCGGAGGCCCACGGACGGGGGCGTGCGCCGGACCGGCTGCCACCGGCCGAACGGGTGAGGGACCGGTCTGCGCGGCCCGGCTGCGGGGCGCCTGCCTCCCCCTGCCCGGTCTCCACTCTGCCGATCGGCAGGGTGGAGACCGGGGGTTACGCCTCGGGAACCTCCCGATCGGCACATGTGCGACGGACCGGCAGCACGCAAGGATGACGGGCATCGGGGCCCCGCCGGTGGGGCCCGGGAAGGAGCCCTGCCGTGACCGCCCTGTTCCTGTCGCTCTCCCTGTCCGCCGCCTTCTGCGTCCGCCTCCGCTTCGCCCTCGGCGCAGGCCTCGGCTCCGCAGGCTTCGACTCCGCAGGCTTCGGGGGTCGCCGACGCGCCCCCTCAGCGCAGCGCCATGCCCGGGGTTCCCCGAACCGCGTACGCCGGCAGGCGCAGCCCCCCGAGGGCCGCGCGGGGCAGGCTCAGCCCGAAACGCCGTTCGACGGCGCCGAGGGCACGTCGCCGGGCGGCGCCGCCGGCCTCCCGCCCAAGGTCACAGGAGGTCACGCCGTCGGCCTCCAGGACTCTGGCGGCGACGAGGTCCGGCACCAGCAGGTCCGGCTCCTGGCCCCAGCGCCAACGCTCCTCGCCGAGGCCGAAGCCGCACAGCACGGCGCCGTCCCGGGCGTAGTCGAGCAGGGCCGGCCGCTGCTCCGGCATCGGGCGGAAGTGCACCACCTCGGCTCCGTCACGCGCTATCTCGGTGATCAGCTCACCGCCGGTGGAGTCGCCGTACTCGATCGCGAACGACCAGCCTGCGCAGCTGCCGACGCGGATCACGCCGTCGCCGTCGTCACCGGGGCGGTAGACCTCGATGTCCAGGTCCCGGATCTCGGCGTCGCTGATCGGCTCGGTCGCGGTGGCCGGGTCGGCGCCCATCCGGCGGGCGAGCTCCTCGGGCGTGATCCCCCGGGCGAAGACGACGCCGCCGAGTTCACCGTCCGTGTCGGCGCCGCCCGTCGGGCATCGCCCGGTGCCGGGCCCGCCGATCTCCGCGAGCCACTGGATGCCGTCGCCGTCCTGCCCAGCTCCCCCGTGCGTGCCGTCGGTCATGCCGCCCTCCCCTCGCGCACGGCCTGCGGTGACCGGGCGCGCCGGTGGGCACCCTAACCGACCCGGCCGACAGCCGGACTCCGATCACCGGATCACTGCTGGAACCAGCCGTACGCGGGCCGACAACCACCCCCGATCGATCGAAAGGAGACTGACCCGAAGCCGAACTCCCCCGGCCCGAGCCGCCGTTCACCCGGACACGGCCGGCGCCTCCTGTCCCACCGCTTCGAACAGCATCTTCGCGGCGACCATCGCCCCGTCGGTGCGGATGCCGCCGGCCACGGCCTCCGCCCGTGCCCTGGTCTCCGGCGCCAGGGCCCTGGTGAGCGCGGCGGAGAGCGAGTCGACGGTCGGCGTGCGGTCGAGGTGCGCCACACCGATGCCCAACTCGGCCACCCGGGCGGCCCAGTAGGGCTGGTCCGCGATCCGGGGGACGACCACCTGGGGCACCCCCGCCACGGCCGCGGTCGTCGTGGTGCCCGCACCGCCGTGGTGGACGACGGCGGCCACCCGGCGGAACAGGGCCTGCTGGTTCACCTCGCCGACGACGTGGCAGTCCTCCCGGCCGTCGATCGAGGCGAGCCCGGCCCAGCCCCGGGCGAGGAGCAACCGGCGGCCCTGCGCGCGGGCCGCTTCGACGGCCACCCGCGCGATGCCCTCCGGAGCGTACGCGGCCATGCTGCCGAAGCCGACGTACACGGGCGGTTCACCGGCGTCCAGGAACGCCTCCAGGTCGGTCGGGAGCGGGCGGTCGTCGGGCAGGATCCACGCCCCGGTCGGCACCACGTCGAGTTCCGTCATGCCCTCGGACGGGCACAGCATCGGGTCCGCCGCCAGCCATGGCCGCTCGGTGAAGACGTGGTCGCGGACGTTCTCCACCGGCGGCAGTCCGATCGCCGCCCGGTGGCTGTTGAGCGCCTCCCCGTACAGCGCGTTCACCCGCTGGGCGTCCTGCTCCCACAGCTTCCGGTAGTCGGTCTCGTCCTCCGGGGACGGCGTTCCCGGCCGCTGCCCGGGCCGGAAGTGCCGCGAGGGCAGCCCGAAGATGTGGAAGCAGGCCAGCACGTAGTGGAGGCCCAGCTTCTCCGCGACGTCCCGCGCCCCGGCCGGCATCAGCCCGGTCGCCAGCAGCACGTCACAGCCCTCGGCAGCGGCGGTCAGCGTCTCGAACCGCGCGGCGACCAGCTCACGGGCCAGCCGGAACGCGTCCTCCGCCGTCGGCGGCTTCGGACCGGCGACCACCGACCGCACCGTCGGGCCGAGCGGCACCAACGGCACCCCGGCCCGCGCCAGCACCGCCACGAACTCCTCGTCCGGCGGCGCACACACCCGCACCTCCGCACCGAGCCCCCGCAGCGCCACCGCCAGCCCGGCCAGCGGCTCGACATCCCCGCGCGATCCCCACGTCGTCATCAACACACGCATTTCACGACTCCCGTTCCCGCAGGTCATGGCCTTACGAACGGGATTCTGCGACAGATCGGGGGCCTTGCCGCAAGCCCCGGGTCACGCTATAGCTTGATAGTGGCAAGGGGATTGACTCTCCTTGCCCCTTCCTTTGGCCGCGTGGTCCCGCCCGCTCTCCCGAACCGGCCATCCCGTAGCAATCCCGCCGGACCCCCAGCGCAGACTGCCGGCCGTCCCCAGCGGCCCCCGCTGCCCTCGCCAACCCGCGGGACGCGAGCAGCCGCCATGCATCAGGCGCGCTCCACCCACCAGCACGGCGCACAGACCCGCCACCACCACAACGTCCGTCGGCAGAAGCGCGGCCCGGGCCAGGCCGCGCACAACGCCGGCCAGGCGCTCACCGCGCTGTCGGCGGTGACCGCCGGCGCCGACCCTGCGGCCGGCGAGGAGAGCGGGGGTTTGGTCACCGTCGGCCGCCGCGCGGACCTCCCCGCCGCCCGCTCCGCACGCCGGACGCCGACGGGCGCGCGGCTGCTGCCCGAACACTGGACCGCGCGGGTGAGGCGCCACCGAACGGGCCGAGTCCAAACCAACTGCTGCTGCAAGTCCTGCTGGAGGGCGACCAAGCCACCGAGACTGCACGCCGGCGACGGCCTGACCCCGCACCCGGTTGCCCGCCGTCCCGGTCGCCTCGCCGCGCTCGCCGTCCAGGCGCACGGGTGGGGGCTCGGCGTAGCCTCCGGCTACCTCCCGGTCACCATGATCGGTACGGGCCTACAAGCGGACGGGCCTACAAGCGGACGGGCCGACAGGCGGCCAGGCGGCCAGGCGGCCAGGCGGCCGGGCACGAGACCCGCCCGGCTCCTCCGCGCGCGCCTGTCAGCCCGTGAACCGGCCGTCCCGCGCCACCACCCGGCCCGCGCGGACCACCAGTTCGCGCGTCGGCAGGTCGACCACCACCTGCGGCAAGCACTCGCCCGTCACCAGCATGAAGTCGGCGGGCGAGCCCGGCTTCAGGGTGGCGGCCGGCAGGTCCAGCAGTTCGGCGCCGCCGTCGGCCGCCAGGGCGAAGCAGTCGGCCAGCTGCTCGTCGGTGCGGGCGTCGGTGGTCCAGCCGAGCAGGTGGGCGCGGTGCAGGAGGTCGGCGTTGCCGTACGGACTCCACGAGTCGCGCACGCCGTCCGAGCCGAGGCCGACCCGCACCCCGTGCGCCCGCAGCTCGCGGAACGGCAGCACCTGGTGGGCGGAGGGCGCCACGGTGGTGAGGCCGACTCCGGACTCGGCCAGCTCGGCGGCGAGGTCGGCGAGCGGCGCGCCGGTCAGTTCGGGGACGCAGAAGGCGTGGCTGACGACCACCCGTCCGGCCAGTCCGGCCGCCCTGGTCCGCGCGGCGATCTCGCGCAGCGGGCCGAGGCCGCGCTCGCCCCGGTCGTGCAGGTGGATGTCCAGACGCAGTCCGTGCTGTTCGGCGAGTCCGAACAGCAGCTCCAGCTGGTCGGGGTGGGCGTACTGCTCGACCAACCACTGCTGATCCCGTCACTGGCCGCCAGCGCCGCGCTGGTGCACGGCGCGCCCGGGCTGCCGATCTCGCAGCCGCGCAACCTGATCGGCGGTCAGCTGATGTCGGCCCTGATCGGCTTCGCCACCCTGGCCGTCACGGGCAGCACCACCTGGGGCGCGGCCGTCGCCGCCGGGCTCTCGCTGGGCGCGATGATGCTCACCCACCTCTCGCACTCCCCGGCCGTGGCCACCGCCGTGATCGTCGTCCTGCAGACGCCGCACCCCGTGCCCTTCCTCCCGTTGCTCGTACTGGCCACCGGACTGCTGGTGCTCATCGGCCTGCTGCCCTGCCGGATCGGCGGGCACCCGGTCCGCTACCCGGTGTCCTGGTGACGGCCACGCGGCGATGACGGCCACGCGGCCGCGACCGGCCGCACGGTCACGACCGGCCTCGCGCCGGTACCTGACCTCCACTCTCCTGCCGAACGCCGACGGCCGGGTCATCCGATCGGATGACCCGGCCGTCATCCGTTCCGCCCGACCGGGGCCACCGCCCCGCCGACGCCGCCGAGCGCCCGCGACGGCAGGCTGGGACCGTCGCGCAGTCCGCCACCCCGCCGAGGAGCCCCGCCATGACCGCCCGCCCGCTCTCCCCCGCCGACCAGGCCGTGCTGGAGGCCGCCGACCGCGGCGACGTCGACGCCGTCCGCACGGCCCTGACCGCGGGCGCGGCCCTCGAGGCCCGCGACGCCCAGGGCCGTACGCCGCTGCTGCGGGCCGCCCTCGCCGACCGGGTCGCCGTCGCCCGGCTGCTGGTCGAGGCCGGAGCGGACGTCAACGCGCAGGATTCCCGGCTGAACTCCCCCTGGCTGGTCACCGGCATCACCGGCAGCGTCCCGATGCTGCGCGCCCTGCTGCCCGGCGGCCCGGACCTCACCCACCGCAACCGCTACGGCGGGGTGTCGGTGATCCCCGCCGCCGAACGCGGCCACGTCGCCTACGTCCGCGCGGTCCTCGCCGAGACCGCCGTCGACGTCGACCACGTCAACGACCTCGGCTGGACGGCCCTGCTCGAAGCCGTCCTCCTCGGCGACGGCGGCCCGGCACACCAGGAGATCGTCGAGGTCCTGCTCGCCCACGGCGCCGATCCGCTTCTTCCCGACGCCGACGGCGTCACCGCCCGTGCCCACGCCGAGCGCCGCGGCTTCCGCGCCATCGCCGCGGCGCTGCGCACGGCGGAGACCGCCCTCAACGACGGCACGGGCACTACCGGCTGAAGCCCACCCCGCCCCGAGGGGCCGGGATCAGCGCTCGGCCAAGGCCCGATCCCCCTGCTCGGCCAGCGACTTGATGCCGTCGAGGGTGGCCGCCATGCCGGTGCGCAGCTCGTTCAACCGGAAGTCGACGATCTTCTCCTCCAGCTCCGGCGTGGCGTCGATGAACAGGCTGGGGCCGCTGCGGCCCGGACCGATCACCACCGACTGGCGCAGCCGGGTGCCGCCGTCCTCGGGGGTCAGCTCGAAGCGCCACCGGGCCAGCGCCCCGAGGAGGTCGGACACCGGCTCGCCGTAGCGGCCGTCCGCGTCCATCACGCCCCAGGCGAAGACGCGCCGGTCGCCCGGCCCGGCCGGTGCCGTCGCCCCGGTCGGCTCGGTGATCTCGGTCAGCTCGGTGATCTCGGAGACCGTCCGCCAGTCGGGCATGCCCGCATGGCTGTTGTGCCCCTCGAAGCGGGCGCCCACCGCGGGGCCGTCCGCGCCGTCCAGCCAGGCGACCCGCTGGAGCTCCGGACTGAGCCGGGCGGGCAGGCCGATGTCCGTCACCAGGTCCCACACCCGCTCCACCGGCGCCGCGACGAACACCTCGCACTGCGTACCCGGACCTTCGGCGTACCGCATTCCCGTCCCCCTCTGCCTTCCTACGTCACCGCTCTTGCGCATCGATGCGGGTCGACACCCGCCCGCGACCCCGCCTCGGCGTCCGGACGCCGGCGAGGACAGCGGGCGGGTTGCCGCCCTGGGCCCTGGTTCGATGATCGATCCGGCGGAACACCCAAGTCAATCCGCCGATTTACTGGGACACCTCCAAGCGATACCTTGGGCCTCCGTAACCATTGACGACCTCCGTGTCTTCGCCGCGGTCTGCCGGGCCGGCTCGCTCAGCGCCGTGGCCCGCGAGCTGAACTGCACCCAGTCCGCCGTCAGCCAGCACGTCAGGCGGCTGGAGCGGGAGGTCGGCCTCGCCCTGATCGAGCGCCATCCGCGCGGGGTCGTCCCCACCACTGCGGGGAGCCTGCTGCGCACGGCGGTCGCCGCCGGCCTCGGCAGCATCGACCACGCGCTGCACCGGATCGCCGAACTCGCCCGCGGCGAGGGCGGATCCGTACGGATCACCACCGGCGCCACCAGCATCCGGCACTTCATGTCCGCGGCCGTGGTGGACTTCCGGCGGCGCTTCCCCCAGGTCAGCCTGGAGTTCCAGACCGAAGTGTCCAGCCGTAGCTGCCTGGAGTCGCTCAACGCCGGGCGGGTCGACCTCGCCTGGATCACCCTCGGCGCCCCGGCCCGGGGCGTCGACCGGCGGCCGGTGGTCGAGCTGCCCTGGGTGCTCGCGGTCGCGGCGGGTGACCCGCTCGCCGCCCGGGCCCGGATCTCGCCCGCCGACCTCCAGGACGCCCGGCTGATCGGGCTGCCGCAGAACTCCGTCTCCCGCTCCCAGGTCGAGGCCTGGCTGGGGAAGTCGGGCATCCGGCCGGTCTTCGACACCAGCGTCGCCGACTGGGACACCGCGATCCTGCTCGCCGAACTCGGCCTCGGCCACGCCGTCGTCCCGGCCCTCCCGCAGTGGCAGGGCCCCGGCCACCCGGGCCTGCGGCTGCTTCCGCTGCCCGACCTGCCCGCCCTCACGGCCGGTTGGGCCGTCCGCGACTGGGAGAACCTCGGCCCGCTCGCACGCGCCTTCGCCGACACCGTCGCCACCCACTGCGGTCGCGACACTCCGCGGCCCGGAGGCCCGGAGGCGGGCTGACGGCGGCGCGGCCGGCCGCCGTCACCCCTCGCCCTCCGGAGCCGTCCGTCCCCGGCCGGCAGGACGGGACCGACCGGCGTCCACACGCCGTCCCGAGCCGCCGCCGTCCGCAGCGGGGCGAAGTCCTCCGGCGGGACGTCCAGCAGGCTGCGCACGCGCTCCCCTCCCCGCACGGCGTTCGCCACCTCGCACCGCAACCGCGGTGGTGGCTACGGCCGGTGTGACAGCCGGTGCCACAGCGCCGGCCGCGACCAGTGCCGGCCCCGCGGTTCCGCCTACGCCCGCGCCCATGCCCACGTCCACGTCCGCGCCCACGCCCGGTCCGACCGACGGGTGAGACCGAACCCTTCCGCCCGTTCCTCCAGCCGCACGGCCGCCGTACCGTTGTCGCGTAGCCGTCGTCAGCCGCTGTAGAAGGAGTGGCTGCGTCCGATCTGCGCAAAGCCCCGGCGGGCGTACCACTCGCGCGGCCAGTCCACCGCGTCCGCGAGCAGGAACAGCTGCGGGACGCCGACTTCGGCCGCCAGTGCCAGGCCGGTGGCGAGCAGGGTGTCGCCGTGCCCCGCGCCCCGATGCCGTGAGGCGGTCACCAGGTCCTCCAACTGGGCCAGCCCGAGGGACGGTTCGAGGTAGAGGTCGCTCCAGGCCGCGACCTCGCCGACCCGCGTCCGGGCGGCCAGGAAGTGCACCCCCGCGGCACCGCGCAGCCGGGCGGCGCGGCGGTCGGTGAGCTGCCGGCCGAGCTCCTCGTCCTCGCTCCACTCCCGCTGCTGGCGCAGCACCGCCTCCCGCATCTCGGCCAACTCCACCGGAACTGCGGCCGGTTCGGGCCGCGGGCAGCCGTCCGTCGGCCGGGCCAGGATCACCGCGCTCTCCCGCTCGTACCCCGCCGCCGTCAGCACCGGGGCGGCCCGCTCGCCCGAGTCCGGATCCAGCACCGTGATGCGGTACCGGCGGCGCCGCCCCAGCCATCGGGCGGCGAGCTCGGGCAGCATCGCCGGATCGGTGCCCGGCCCCTCGACGATCAGCTGGTTGTGCTCCTCCGAGCGGGCGAACTCGGCGTCCCGGACGGCGAACACCCCTGGGAACTCTGGAAGTTCGAGGAGTTCAGCCGCCTGGCGGCGGGCGAACGCGGAGCGGAAGGTGGTCACGCGCGCAAGCAGATCCGACATCCCGCCATGATCACCCCCACGACCGCCCGCGGACAACGGCTTTCCCGGGCCCGCACCCGCGCGCCCCACACCCCGCACACCACACACCGGCAGACCGGCAGACCGGCAGACCGGCAGACCGGCAGACAGCGCCTCGCACACCGCCCCGGCGGACTACTGACTTCGGCTTGTCAGGGTGATGTTGCAGTGTCGAGGGTCAGGCCGGTGCCGGCTATGAAGCCGTCGAGGAGGTCGGGCCGGTACTGGAGGCGTTTGAGCCGGTTGCGGACGAGGGCCTCGAGTCGGTCGAGGGCGACCACGGCGAGGTTGGCCAGGCTGCGCTTGACGTGTGCCCAGACCCACTCCACGGGGTTGAGGTCGGGCGAGTAGGCGGGAAGCAGGAACACCGTCAGCCACGCACGCTCGGCGATCAAGTCGCGCATGGCGTGGGAGACGTGGGTGTTCAGGCGGTCCCAGACCAGCACGATCGGTGCCTTGACCAGCTGGTGCACGCCGTCGATCAGTGCGATGAAGTCGCGCTCGCCCATGCTGCGGCGCTTGCCTCTGCCCGCGGGGTGGGAGCGCAGGCGGTGGCACAGCCGGGTGCGGGAACCGGGCCGCATGGCGATCAGGCCGGCCACCGACAGGCGTCCCGAGCGGCGGCCGCTGACCGTCACGACAGGGGTGCGGCCTCGCCGGCCCCAGGTGCGTCCTTTGGGCGGACGGCGGGTGAATCCTGCCTCGTCCTCGAAGCAGATGTAGCCCCCGCAGGCCGCCCGCGCAGTTTTACCTCCGCCCAGGTCGCCTCCTTCCACACGGTCACGGCCTGCTCGTCACGCTCGGCCACCCGCCGCGCGGGGACCTGCGGGCTGAAGCCGAGCCGGTGCATCAGCCTCGTGGCACCCGAGACGCTGTAGGAGACGTGGAACTTCCGGCCGATCAGCGTCGCCACCCTCGCCGCGGTCCACACCTGGTCCTCCACCCAGCCATGCGCGGCCGGGCCCTGCTCCAGATACACGGCCAGTTTCTCCAGACAGCGTGGGGACAGACGGCACCGCGACCCGCTCGGGCCGCGAGAGGCCAGAGCCTCGACCCCGCCATCCCGCCACAACTGGTGCCACTGGTACGCCGACTTCGGGCTCACCCGCAGTCGTCGCGCGACTTCCGGCGGTTTGACTCCCTGCTCGAACAGCTCGACCGCCTGGATCCGTACCACTTCCCGACGCTCACGTCCCGCGGCGGTCAGCCCGCCCCCATCCGCATATCTCACACACCACCGGATACAACCACCGCTCCAGAGCCATCAGGGACTTCGCGAAGGTTCACCCTGACAAGCCGAAGTCAGTAACGCTCCAGGAAGCGCCGGATCCCGTCCCGCACACCGTCCGTCGGCACGGTCGCCGCGAAGGCCGCCGCCTCGACCGCCAGCCCTTCGTCGATCGGCAGGTTGATGCCCCGGGTCACGGCCCGCAGGCAGGCGGCCACGGCGGTCGGCGCGTGACGGATGATCCGCTCGGCCAAGTCCCGGGCGGTGTCCAGCAGTTCGTCCGCCGGGACGACGGAGTTGACCAGGCCGAGCTCGGCGGCCCGGGCGGCCGGGATCGGGTCGCCGGTGAGGATCAGCTCCAGACCGCGCTTGCGGCCGACGTGCCGCGGCAGCCGCTGCGAGCCGCCGAAGGGCGGCGGGAAACCGAGCGAGATCTCCGGCTTGGCGAAGGTCGCGTGCTCGGCCGCGACGGCCAGCGGGGCGGCCTCGGTGATCTCGCAACCACCCCCGTAGGCCAGGCCGTTGACGGCTACGATGACCGGCTTGGGGAACTCCTCGATCCGCCGGGTGAGGGTGTGCCCGCGCCGGACGAACTCGCGCAGCGCCCGCTCCGGCCCGCCCGCGATGCTGGCCGCCAGCGACGGGATGTCGGCGCCCGCGCTGAACGCCCGCCCGCCGGCGCCGGTGAGGATCACGGCGCGGACGGTGTCGTCGGCGTCGATCAGGTCGAGCTCGGCGAGCAGCGCGTCGATCGTCGGGTAGTCGAGGGCGTTGAGCTTCTTCTCCCGGTCGATGGTGAGGGTGACGACGTGCCGGTCCCGCTCGCTGCGGATGGTCATGGGCGCGTGCTCCGTTCCTGGCCTCGCTGCTGGATGTGACGAGGCTAGGAACACCCGCCCAGGACAATCCACTTATTGTCCTGGATACACTCCGGTACCCGCCCGCACGCCCGGGGCGGGCCTCCGCCCCCAGGAATCCCACTCCAAGAACTCCACTCCGGGAACTCCACTCCGGGAACTCCGCCCCCAGGAACGGCAGGTGCCCCGTGCGGCCGCCCACCTACAAGGCCGTCGTCGACGAGTACGCGGCCGCCATCCGCTCCGGCGCGCTCCCGGCCGGCACCCGGCTGCCGACCCATCGCGCCCTCGCCCGAGAACGGCGGATCGCCCTCGCCACCGCCACCCGGGTCTACGCCGAACTGGCCGCCGCCGGACTGGTGGTGGGCGAGCAGGGGCGCGGCACCTTCGTCCGGCTGCGGTCCGGCTACGACGGCCCCGAACCCTCACGAGCGCTCCCGGTGCCCCGGGTGGCCGACCTCTCCTTCAACCAGCCGCTCGCCCCCGGGCAGGGCGACCAGCTCCGGCGGGCCCTGCGCGCGCTCGCCTCCTCGGGCGACGCCGAGGCCCTGCTGCGCCAGCACCCGCCGGGCGGCCACCGGCACGACCGGGCCGCGGTCGCCACCCACCTGCTGGACCGCGGGATCGACACCCCGCCCGAGAACGTCCTGCTCACCAGCGGTGCGCAGCAGGCCCTGGACTGCGTCCTGCGCACGCTCACCCGCCCCGGGGACGTCCTCGCCGCGGACGCGCTCGGCTACCCGGGCATCAAGCTGCTCGCCACCGCCCACGGGCTGGACCTCGCCCCCGTACCGGTCACCGCCGCGGGCCCGGACCTCGACGCGCTCGACCGGCTCTGCCGCACCCGGCCGGTGCGGGCGGTGTACACCCAGCCCACCGTCCACAACCCGCTCGGCTGGGTGCTCGACGCGGCGCAGCGCGAGCGCCTCGTCCGGCTCGCCGCCGACCACGGCTTCATCCTCGTCGAGGACGGCACCTACGCCTTCCTGGAGGCCACACCGCCCCCGCCCCTGCACACCCTCGCCCCCGAGCGCACCTGCTACCTGGCAGGCCTCTCCAAGAGCGTGGCACCCGGTCTGCGGTTCGGCTTCGCCGTCCTGCCCACCCACCTGGTCCGGGCCGCCACCACCAACCTGCGCACGGCGGCCTGGGGCACCCCCGGGCTGATCACCGCCCTCGCCACCGGCTGGCTCACCGACGGCACCGTCGCCCGGCTGGAACGGGAACGCCGTACGGACGCCGCCGCCCGCCAGTCCATCGCCCGCACCGCCCTGGCCGGCCTGACCACCACCGCCCACCCCACCTCGTACATCGTCTGGCTCACCCTCGAACCCCACCAGCGCCCGGACCACGCGGCCGCCGCCCTGGCCGCCGCGGGCATCCTGATCTCCACCGCCGACGCCTTCGCCACCACCCCCCACCACCCCAACGCCCTCCGCCTCGCCCTCGCCACACCCCCGCTCCCCACCCTCCCCGCCGTCCTCACCCACCTCCGCACCACCCTCGAAGCCATCGCCCCCTGACTCCCCCAGCCGGCACAGCATCAGAAGTCGGCCTCGCCGACTTCTCCCTCCCCCGCCGCGCGGGCGAAGCGGGCGCTCCAGTCGGCGAGCAGGCTCCGCAGGGCGGGTGGGGCGAGTACGTGGAACTCGGCGCCGAGGGAGCCCAGGGCCATGGCGGGCCAGTCGAGGGAGTCGGCCGTCATCCGCAGGCGGCAGCGGTCGGGGGTGACGGGTTCCACGGTGGCCCAGCGGCCGACGCGGGCGCGGACGTGGTCGGCCGGCGCCTCGACGAGGGCCTCCACGAGGTGCGGCCGGGGCATGCCCTGGAGGCCCGCGCGGACGAACTCCGCCGCGTCGGCGGCCGGGAGGGCCCTCGGGGCGAAGCGGGCGCCGCTGCCGGACGGGACGGTGAGGCGGTCGATGCGGAAGCTGCGCCAGTCGGCCCGGTCGAGGTCGTACGCCACCAGGTACCAGCGGCGGTTCAGGCAGACCAGCCGGTGCGGTTCGACGTGCCGCTCCGTACCGCGCCCGTCGGCGGCCGTGTACGAGAACCGCACCCGTTCGCCGTCCCGGCAGGCGAGCGCCACCACGGTCAGGACGTCCGGGTCGACGCCCGCACCCGTCCCGGTCCCCCAGTCCACCGGGACGGTCACCGCGCGCAGTGCCTCCACCCGTCGGCGCAGCCGGACCGGCATCACCTGGACCACCTTCGCCAGCACGCGCACCGAGGCCTCGGCGACGCCCTCCACCGGGCTCTCGGCCGCCGCCTGCAGGCCCACCGCGAGGGCCACCGCCTCCTCGTCGTCGATCACCAGCGGCGGCAGCGCCGCGCCCGCCGCCAGCTGGTAGCCGCCGTCGACGCCGCGCTGCGCCTCGACGGGGTAGCCGAGTTCGCGCAGCCGGTCGATGTCGCGGCGCAGGGTGCGGACGGAGACGCCGAGCCGGTCGGCCAGTTCCTCGCCCGGCCAGTACCGGTGGGTCTGGAGCAGGGAGAGCAGTCGCAGCGTCCGGGTGCTGGTGTTGGCCATGCCCCCGATTCTCCCGGGATTCAGGACAGGAAGTGGCCGCAATGGTCCGTAGCGTTGTTCTTGCCCGAGGGAGCGGGACCCGAGCAGGGCCCACCAGACCCGCAGGACCCGCAGGACCAGAGCAAAACCAGAGCAAGACCCGTGCAGGAACCGTGCAGGACCCGAACGAAAGGCCGTCACGATGACCACGCCCACCACCCCCGCCGCCAGCCCCCGGAACCTCACCGGCGAGCGCGCCGACCTCCTGGTGGCCCTGGAGAAGCAGCGGCACTTCCTGCGCTTCACCACCCGCGACCTCACCGACGAGCAGGTCGGCCTGCGGACCTGTGCGAGCGAGCTGTGCCTGGGCGGCCTGATCAAGCACGTGACCAGCGTCGAGCGGCTCTGGGCGGAGTTCATCGTGCAGGGGCCGTCCGCGATGCCCGACTTCACCAGCTGGACCGAGGAGGACCTCGCCCGCCGCGCGGACGAGTTCCGCATGCTGCCCGGCGAGACGCTGGCCGGTGTCCTCGCGGCGTACGCCGAGGTCGCCCGCCGCACCGACGAGCTGGTGGCCGGCCTCCCCGACCTGGACGCCACCCAGCCGCTGCCGAAGGCCCCCTGGTTCGAGCCGGACGCCGAGTGGTCGGCCCGCCGGGTGCTGCTGCACATCGCCAACGAGACCGCCCAGCACGCCGGCCACGCCGACATCATCCGCGAGTCCCTGGACGGCGCGAAGAGCATGGGCTGAGCCGGTCCCGGACCGGCCGGGGTCCGTCGGCAGCCGCCGCCGGACCCCGGGACCCACGGACCTGCCCCGGAACCGCCCCGGAACCGCGCTCAGGCCCGCCCGACGAAGGTGAACCCGGCGCCGTCGACCACGCCGCGGACCAGGGCCTCGTCCAGTGGCTGCGCGGAGGCCACGGTGACCCGGCCGCTCGGTGCGTCGGCGCTGACGTCGGTGACACCCGGCAGGACGGCGAGTCCGGCACTGACCGTCTTCTCGCAGTGGCCGCAGCTCATGCCGTCGACGGCGAAAACAGCGGTGGTGGACATGGCGGCGCCTCCGATGGCAGGTCAGACGGAACGAGCCGACCCGGACGGATCGACCCGCCCCCACCACACCCGAATCCGACGGCGGCGCCCAGGGACACGCCGCCCGGGTGACACCATCGAGCGGTTTCGGGAACCGCCGGGGCCTCCCGTCCGACTGGCGTCCGCACGGTGGCCGGCCGTGGTGACGCGCGCCACTCCCTGAACCGCCGCCGCTCCCCGCCGCGTCACTCCAGGTACGACCGTTTCGCACGTTCGGGCGACGGCCCGGCCCGCAGATCCCGTCCTGTCCCGTCCTGGAGCACTTCCGCGATGTCCACCCCGGCCCCGCTCGGCGGCCACCCGGCCACCACCGCCCTCCCGCTCACCCACACCGGCCACACCGCAAGAACCGCCCGCACCGCGGGAGCGAGCCGTTGAGGGCGCCCGCGCTGCTCGCCCGCCGACGCCCCCGGCACGCCGTCCTCGCCCTCGCCCTGGTCGCGGCGCTGGCTGCCGGGCTGCTCTGGTGGCGGCCGTGGAGCGGGGGCGAGGACGGGGACCGGCTGGCCTTCACCACCGCGCCCGGCGGCTCCGCCCGCTTCGGCACGGGCGAACACCTGTACCGCTACAAGGTGCGGGTGGAGAACGGGATCGCCGAGAGCCCGGCGCAGTTCGCCGCCGAGGTGGACGCCGTGCTCGGCGACGTCGGGCACGGCTGGGCGGCCGGCGGCACGGCCTCGTTCCAGCGGATGCCCGCCGACCCGGTGGACTTCACCGTGTACCTGGCCACCCCGGAGTCCACCGACCGGATCTGCGGCCAGTACGGGCTGGACACCGGCGGCTGGGTGAACTGCGGCGTCACCCACCAGGTGGTCATCAACCTCAAGCGCTGGAACGAGCTGTCCGAGTTCTACCAGGGCCGCCCCGAGCAGTACCACGCGCTCGCCGTCAACCACGAGGTCGGCCACATCCTCGGATACGGCCACGTCGACTGCCCCGGACCTGGCGCCCCGGCGCCGGTGATGATGCAGCAGATCAAGGGCCTGCACGGCTGCGTCCCCAACGGCCGGCCGTACTCGGACACCGGCGCCCTGCTCACCGGCCCGCCCGTCCAGGCCCCGAGCAACGCGCCCTGACCTGCCGGCACCCGCCCCCCGTGCCGGGCCGCCTGCCGAAACACGGATAATCCTGGTCGGACCGGACGCACCGCACCGCGCGCCCGGTCCCGGTCGTGTTCCAGTCGGTGCCGGTGGAGGAGAAGCGTTGAACGGTGTGCCCGGCGGGGAGATCCTGGACTGGCCGGTGCTGCTGGAGGCCGCCGAGGCGGCCGCCCGGGCGACCACGGGCCGGGGCCGGGTCGCCGACTACATCCCGGCCCTCGCCAGCGCCGACCCGGAGGCCTTCGGCATGGCCGTGGCCACCGTCGACGGGGAACTGCACGGCGTCGGGGACTGGGAGCGGCCGTTCTCCGTGCAGAGCGTCTCCAAGCTGTTCTCGCTCGCCCTCGCGGTGGCCTACGGCGGCGACACGCTCTGGCGGGGCGTCGGCCGCGAGCCGTCCGGCAACCCGTTCAACTCCCTGGTGCAGCTGGAGACCGAGCACGGCATCCCGCGCAACCCGTTCATCAACGCGGGCGCCCTGGTGGTCACCGACCGCCTCCAGACCATGACCGGCGACGCCTCGGGCGCGGTACGGGAGTTCCTGCGCCGCGAGTCCGGCAACCCGCTGCTCGACACGGACCCGGTGGTCGCCGCCTCGGAGGCCGAACACGGCCACCGCAACGCCGCGCTGGCCCACTTCATCGCCAGTCACGGCAACCTGGAGAACCCGGTCGAGACCGTCCTGGAGCACTACTACGCCCACTGCGCGGTCGCCACCAGCTGCCGCGACCTCGTCCTGGCCGGCTCCTTCCTCGCCCGCTACGGCGTGCGCGCCGACGGCACCCGGCTGATGTCCCGCAGCGAGGCCAAGCGGATCAACGCCGTCCTGCTCACCTGCGGCACCTACGACGCCGCCGGCGAGTTCGCCTTCCGCGTGGGCCTGCCCGGCAAGAGCGGCGTCGGCGGCGGCATCCTCGCCATACTCCCCGGCCGCGCGGCCGTCTGCGCCTGGGGCCCGCGCCTGGACCAGGCCGGCAACTCCGTCGCCGCGGTCGCCGCCCTGGACACCCTGACCACCCTCTCCGGCTGCTCGGTGTTCTGATCCCCGGCGGGGAACCCGGGCCCCGGCCGTCCGCACAGCGACCGGGACCCGGTGGTTCGAAGGGCGGCCGGCCGCCGTCGGGGAGGGCTACTCCACCGTCACGCTCTTCGCCAGGTTGCGCGGCTTGTCCACGTCGCGGCCGAGGGAGACGGCGGCGTGGTAGGCCAGCAGCTGGAGCGGGATGTTGAGCAGCAGCGGGTCCAGCTCGGGCTCGCTCTTGGGCACCAGGATGCAGTGGTCCGCGAGCTTCTCCTCGGGCCGCCGGTGGGCGATCGCGATGACCCGCCCGGAGCGGGCCTTGATCTCGCCCAGCGTGGTCAGGTTCTTGTCCAGCAGCTCGTCGTCCGGAACCAGTGCCACGGTGGGCAGTTCGGGGCTGATCAGCGCCAGCGGGCCGTGCTTGAGCTCGCTCGCCGGGTAGGCCTCGGCGTGCACGTAGGAGATCTCCTTGAGCTTCTGCGCGCCCTCGCGGGCCACCGGGAAGCCGCGCACCCGGCCGATGAACATCATGCCCGTCGACTCGGCGTACTCGGCGGCGAGTCCGGCGATCGCCTCGCTCTGCTCCAGCACCTCGCGGATCTGGTCGGGCAGTGCCTGGAGCGCCGAGACGATCCGACGCCCGTCGGCGGGCGACAGGTCGTGGATGCGCCCGAAGTGCAGGGCGAGCAGCGCGAAGGCGACCACGGTGGAGGTGAAGGCCTTGGTCGAGGCGACGGAGACCTCGGGACCGGCGTGCAGGTAGATACCGCCGTCACACTCTCGGGCGATAGCGCTGCCCACGGTGTTGACGACGCCGAGCACCCGGCCGCCCTTGCGCTTGATCTCCTGGACGGCGGCCAGCGTGTCGTAGGTCTCACCGGACTGGCTGACCGCGACGTACAGGGTGTCCGCCTCGATCACCGGGTTGCGGTAGCGGAACTCCGAGGCCGGCTCGCTGTGCGCGGGGATGCGGGCCAGCTCCTCGATCAGCTGCGCGCCCATCTCGCCCGCGTAGTAGGCCGATCCGCAGCCGAGGATCTTCACCCGGCGGATCTCGCGCAGCTCCCGGGCGTCCAGGTTGAGGCCGCCGAGGTGGGCGGTGGCGAAACGCTCGTCGAGGCGGCCGCTCAGGGTGCGCTCGACCGAGCCGGGCTGCTCGTGGATCTCCTTGAGCAGGAAGTGCTCGAAGCCGCCGGTGTCGTAGGAGTCGACCTCCCAGTCCACGGTGGACGGCTGGCGGTGCGTGGTGCGGGCGTCCGCGGTGAAGGTGCGGAAGCCGTCGGCCCGGACGGTGGCCAGCTCGCCGTCCTCCAGGTGGACGACCTGGCGGGTGTAGCGGACCAGCGCGGAGACGTCCGAGGCGGCGAACATCTCCTTCTCGCCGATGCCCAGCACGATCGGGCTGCCGTTGCGGGCGACCACGATGCGGTCCGGCCGCTCGGCGTCGAGCACCGCGATGCCGTAGGTGCCGACCACCCGGCTCAGCGCGGCGCGCACCGCGTCCTCCAGCTCCACGCCCTCGGCGACGTTCGCCGCGATCAGGTGGGCGAGCACCTCGGTGTCGGTCTCGGAGTGGAACACGGCGCCGTCGGCGGTGAGCTTGGCGCGCAGCTCGTCGGCGTTCTCGATGATGCCGTTGTGGACGACGGCGATCCGCTCGGCGTTGTCCAGGTGGGGGTGGGCGTTGGCGTCGCTGGGGACGCCGTGGGTGGCCCAGCGGGTGTGGCCGATGCCGGTGGTGCCCTTGAACCGGGCCGGCACGGCGGCGGCCAGGTCGGCGACCCGGCCCTTCACCTTGCGGAGCTTGATCCCGCCGCTGCGCCCGGTGACGGCGACGCCGGCCGAGTCGTAGCCGCGGTACTCCAGCCGCGCCAGCCCCTCCAGCAGGAAGGGGGTCGCGTCCTTGGGGCCGATGTAGGCCACGATTCCGCACATGCGTGGTCTCCTCTTCGAAGTCTTCGGAAGGTCGGGAACGACGGTCTAGTCGGGAACCGCGGTCCGGTCGGGAACCGCGGCCCGGTCGGAAGGAACAGCGGCCCAGCCGGCTCGGACGGCCCAGCCGGCTCGGGCGGCTCAGCCGTAGACGATCCGCCGCAGCTGGCGGGCCGACAGCTCCGGCGCCGAGACCCGGCGCTGCGGCAGCTCCTCGGCGAGCCGGGCGAAGATCCGCTCGTTGGTCAGACCGCGTGCCTGGAGCTCGGTGTGGCGGCGGCGCACGTACTCCTCGGTGCTCTCGGAGAAGTACGCCAGCACCTCCGCCACGACCCGCGCCGCCTCCCGGGGCCCGAGCGGGCTGGTCCGGGTGAGGTGGGCGAGGAGGTCTTCGTGAGGGTGGGATGAGCTCGGCACGAATGAGGAGCCTAGGTCGGGCTCCCCGCCGAAGCCAAAGTTTCTGCCCGAAATCGGGCAGACATTACGACTTTCAGACCACGTTCACGCCTCCTTCACATTCGACCGCCGATCGGTCACCCGATCACCCCCGTTCCCGAAAGCCCCTTGAAGCGACGCCAACTCCGCACGTAGCGTGACCCCCTGAACACGAAGCGGAAGACCGGAGGCTTGCGGATGTGCGGGATCACCGGATGGGTCGCGTTCGAGCGCGACCTCACCGCCGAACGGGGGGTCATCGAGGCGATGACGGCCACCCAGGTCCGTCGCGGCCCGGACGCCGGCGGCGTGCACCTGGAGCCGCACGCCGCGCTCGGCCACCGCCGGCTCGCGGTGATCGACATCGCGGGCGGCGTCCAGCCGATGACGGTCGAGCACGACGGCCGGACGCTGGCCGTGCTCACCTACAGCGGAGAGGTCTACAACCACCGCGAACTGCGCGCGGACCTGGAGGCGGCCGGGCACCGCTTCCGCACCCGCAGCGACACCGAGGTCGTGCTGCGCGCCTACCTGGAGTGGGGCGAGCACCTGGCCGAGCGGCTCAACGGCATGTTCGCCTTCGCGATCTGGGACGTGCGGCGCGAGGAGCTGCTGCTGGTCCGCGACCGGATGGGCGTCAAGCCCCTGTACCTCCACCGCACCCCGGACGGGGTGATCTTCGGCTCCGAGGTCAAGGCCCTGCTCGCCCACCCCGCCGTCCGCCCGGTGGTGGACCTGGACGGGCTGCGCGAACTGCTCGGCTACACCCGCACCCCCGGCCTCACCCCGTACCGGGACATCCACGAGGTCCGGCCCGGGCACGTGGTGCGGGTGCGCCGCGAGGGCCTCACGGTGCGCCGCTACTGGGCGCTGGAGGCGCGCGAGCACGGCGACAGCCTGGAGGCCACCGTCGCCACCGTCCGGGCCCTGCTGGACGACATCGTGCACCGCCAGCTGGAGGCGGACGTCCCGCTCTGCTCGCTGCTCTCCGGCGGCCTGGACTCCAGTGCCGTCACCGCCCTCGCCTCCCGGACGCTGGGCGCCGCCGGGGCCGGCCCGGTGCGCTCCTTCTCCGTCGGCTTCGCCGGGCAGAGCGAGACCTTCCACGCCAACGACGTCCGGCAGACCCAGGACGGCCCGTTCGCCCGGCTGCTCGCCGAGCACGTGGGCGCCGACCACAGCGTCGTCGAGCTGGACGCCGCCGACCTGACGGACCCGTCCCGGCGCTCCGTCGTGCTGCGCGCCCGTGACCTGCCCAACGGCGTCGGCGACATGGACACCTCGCTGCTGCTGCTCTTCCAGGGCGTGCGCCGGCACTCCACCGTCGCGCTGTCCGGCGAGTCCGCGGACGAGCTCTTCGGCGGCTACCGCTGGTTCCACGACCCCGAGACCATCGCCGTCGAGGACTTCCCCTGGGCGCTCGGCCTCACCGGCATCGCCGGCGGCGGAGCCACCCCGCGCGAGTACCTCCTGGACGCCGAACTGCTCCGCAAGCTCGACCTGGACGGCTACCGCAGGGCCCGCTACCGCGAGGCGATCGCCGAGGTCCCGCACCTGCCGGCGGCGGATCCGCTGGAACGGCGGATGCGCGAGATCTCGTACCTCAACCTGACCCGCTTCGTCTGCATCCTGCTCGACCGCAAGGACCGGATGAGCATGGCCAACGGCCTGGAGGTCCGGGTGCCGTTCTGCGACCACCGGCTGGTGCAGTACGTCTTCAACGCCCCGTGGGCGATGAAGACCTTCGACGGACGGGAGAAGAGCCTGCTGCGCGCCGCCGTCCGGGACGTGCTGCCGCCCGCGGTCGCCGAGCGGCCCAAGAGCCCGTACCCCGTCACCACGGACCCGCACTATCCGGCGAAGCTGCGCGCCGAACTGGCCCGGCTCGCCGTCGAGCGCACCTCACCGGCCCTGGACCTGCTCGACCGGCGGCGCCTGACCGACGCGCTCGCCCCGGACACCGACCCGCAGTCCGTCCGGCTGGCCGTGGACCTCGCGCTGGACTTCGACGCCTGGCTGACGGAGTACCGGGTGACGCTGGAGCTGTGAACGTGGCGCCCCGCGGGCCCCGGGAGAGGCCTGCGGGGCGCCGGGGCGCGGGTGCCGCCACCCGGACGGCGCAGTTGGCGACGTCCGCGCCCCCATACTCCGTCCGGGTGATTGTGCGGAGCCCCATCCCGCCGGGCCCTGCGGTCCCACGGTGCGGTAGCGTCGCCGACACCTCCCGAACGGCGGGCGAATACGCGGATTACCCGCTCATCTGCCGTCAGGATGGAAGCGAAACGTTCACCTCGATCCGCCGGGGGATCCCGTCATGCAGCCGCGAGTCTTCGCGATTCTCACCGCCCTGCTCCTGGGCGTCCTGGGCCTGGGGTCGGTGGCCGTCACCGACTGGTCGCCCGCGGCGGCCACCGCGCCCCCGGCCGCCGCCCCCGGGGGCACCGCCGCCGGCGCCAAGCCGGCCGCGGCCGGTGCCGCGAGCGCCACCCCGACCGGCGACCCGGCGGTGTGGACCCGCTCCACGCTGCGCAACAAGCTGATGGCCGAGATGGACGCCACCGACCCCGGCGTCGCCCTGGCCGACCTCGACAAGATCACCAAGGAGAAGCCGTACACCGTGCGCTTCTGCCACCCGATCGCGCACGAGCTCGGCCACGCGGCGGTCAAGCGCTTCAACGCCGACTTCCAGAAGGTCATCTCCTTCCCGCACGAGACCTGCGCGGCCGGCTACCTGCACGGCGCGGTCGAGGAGATGCTCAACGCCTCCGCCCAGCCCGAGACGGACCTGCTCAAGCTCTGCGCGCCCAAGAACAACGGCCCCTGCATCCACGGCGTCGGCCACGGCACGATGTTCGTCGCCAAGCAGGACGTCGCCAAGGCCCGCGACCTGTGCAACAAGTTCCCCTCCGACCAGAACCGGATCCGCTGCTCCGAGGGCCTGTTCATGCAGCTCTTCGGCCCGGACGAGGAGGACGAACAGGCCAAGGCCAACCTCCCGGCCGACAAGCTCGCCCAGGACCCGCTCTACCCGTGCAAGGACCAGCCGGCGCTGTTCCAGTCCGCCTGCTTCTTCTACGCCCCGACCTTCTACCTGTCCTCGCACGACTACCCGAACCACCCCGAGGTCTACGCCGAGGCCCTCAAGTGGTGCCTCGGCGGCAAGGCCGGCGGCGGGGCGGTGGACTGCAGCCGCGGCGTCGGCTCGCGCACCATGAAGTACAACCTGGACCGCGAGGACTGGGCGGCCGAGCAGTGCGCCACCGCCGCCGACGGCTGGCAGCGCAAGGCCTGCGCCGAGGGCCTGGTCAGCTACTACACGGTCAACTACACCGACGGGGGCGCGGCCGGACGGCTCTGCGCCAAGATCACCAACAAGGAGATGCAGGGCTACTGCCGCTCGGCGAGCGGCCTGTCCAGCACGCTGGACTGACGCCCCGCTCACCCGGACCGACACCCCGGTCTCAGCATGAGGGCCCGCGCCGCACGGCGCGGGCCCGTTTGCGTAGGATCACCCGATCATCGCCTGATCAGGGTGCGCCAAGGACGCCGCGCCTCGCCCCGCCCCTCCCCGGCCTCCCTGGAGCACGCCATGACCACCGAGGACATCCCCGGCGCCGATTTCCGCCGTGCCGCCCACGCCACCGCCGACCTGGTCTCCGACTACCTCGCCGAACTTCCCGGGCGCCCGGTCTGGCAGCCCATGGACGAGGCCGCCCGCCGGGCCATACTCGACGCCCCGCTGCCCGCCGAGGGCCGCCCGCTCGACGAGCTGGTCGGCGCCATCGGGCGGGACGTCCTCCCGTACCCGATGGGCAACGGCAACCCGCGCTTCTTCGGCTGGGTCAACTCCGCCCCCGCCCCCGCCGGGGTGCTCGCCACCCTCGCCGCCTCCGCGATGAACCCCAGCTCGGCCGGCGGCGACCACGCCGACGTCCACCTGGAGCGCACCGTGGTCCGCTGGACAGCCGAGCTGGTCGGCTTCCCGCACCCGGCCGGCGGCGGCCTGCTCACCTCCGGCACCTCGATGGCGACCATCGTCTGCCTCGCCGCCGCCCGCAACCGCGCCGCCCGGCGGGCCGGCCGGGACGTCCGCGAGGAGGGCCTGGCGGGCCTGCCCCCGCTGGTCGGCTACGTCACCGGCGAGACCCACTCCTGCGTCCGCAAGGCCGCCGAACTCCTCGGCCTCGGCAGCCGCCACCTGCGCACCGTGGCCACCGGCCCCGACGGCCGACTGGACACCGCCGACCTGCGGGCGGCCGTCGAGCGCGACCGCACGGCCGGCCTGCTGCCCTTCCTGGTGGTCGCCTCGGCCGGCACCGTCGGCGCCGGCGCGGTGGACGAGTTCGGCCCGATCGCCGACCTCTGCGAGGAGCAGGGCCTCTGGCTGCACGTGGACGGCGCGTACGGCGCCTTCGGCCGGCTCGACCCGGCCATCGCCCACCGCTACGCCGGCCTGGAGCGCGCCGACTCGCTCGCCCTCGACCCGCACAAGTGGCTCGGCGTCCCGGTCGACTGCGGCTGCGCGCTGGTCCGCGACACCGAGGAGCTGCGCGGCACCTTCAGCCTCGTCCCGTCCTACCTGCGCGACGAGTCGGCCGGCGCACTCGGCTGGTTCTCCGAGTACGGCACCGAGCAGACCCGCCCCTTCCGGGCCCTCAAGGTCTGGGCCACCATCGCCCACAAGGGCCGCGCCGGCCTCGCCCAGGACATCGCCCACTGCACCGCGCTGGCCCGACGACTCGGCGAACTCGTCGAGGCGGACGAGGAGTTGGAGCTGCTCGCCGAGGTGCAGACCTCGATCGTGGCGTTCCGCCACCGCGCCCCCGGACTGGACGAGGCCGCCCGCGACACCCTCAACCGCGACCTCCCCGTCGCCGTCCAGTGGCGCGGCCGGGTCTTCGTCACCGGCGCCCGCCTCGGCGCCGCCGAGATGCTCCGCGCCTGCCTCCTCAACGCCGCCACCACGGAGGACGACCTGCACCTCCTGCTCGCCGAGGTCAAGGCCGCGGCCGCCGAACTGCTCGGATAGCGGAACCGGATCCGCGCCCACCACCCCGGCCCGTCCGGCGGGCGCGGATCCGACCGGCGGTCAGTCCTTCGCCTCGACCTCGACCGCCGCGCGGACCTCCAGCGTGTTCTGCGCCAGGTCCTCCGTCCTGCCGGCGCCCGTGTGGTCGACGACGATGCCGACGGTGCTGCCGTCCGCCCAGACGCAGGCGGTCTCCGAGGTGGACGGGTACACCAGCACCGCGCACATCAGCTGACCGCCGAGCGGGCCGGCCGGGAAGTCCTCCACCTCGGTGACCGTCTCTCCCCCCGCGTCGCCGTTCCCCAGGCGCCCGAAGTACTTCAGCACCTCCTGCTGCGGATCCGAGAAGATCCCGGTCAGCCCGATCACCGTCAGCGTGGTCTCGGTGGTCCCGGCGGTTCCGTAGCCGGCCACCGTGACCTCCCGGTACGGGCTCAGGGCGGTCAGCCGCCGCTGGTAGTAGCCGCGCGCGGCCCGGGCGTTGCCGTCCTCCGGCATCCGCACCTGGTAGCCGAGCTCCTCCGGCAGCAGGATCCGGTGCGGGGGCGGGGCACCCGCACCGGTCACGGCCGCGACGGTCAGCGCGGTCGCCAGACCGACGACGACCGCGCCCGCCGTCACGAGCTTCAGGGGCACCCTGCGGTACCAGGGCAGCGGAGCCACCGGCTCCAAGGTGTTGGCCCAGATCGCCTTCAGGCCGCTGGATCTCTCGGGGGCCTGCTCGGATTCCATACCGACCGTCTCATCTCACTCGCATGATCAAATGCCGAACGAATTCACGGATGGTATGGCAACGCACCGAGCCCACGCACCGGTGTTCCGGGGGCGGCTCCGTCAGGAGCGGCTTCCGGGGTCGTTCGGGTGCGGTTCCAGGGCCGTCACCGTGGCCGTCATCCACGGCCACAGCGGCAGGGTGCCGAGCACCTTCTCCCGGAGTTCCGCCTCGTCGGCCGCCCGCCAGACGCCGATGCTGCGCCGCTCGCCGACCGGCCGCCACAGCCGTGCCAGGTGGCCGGCGGCGGCCAGCTCGCGGGCGCGGACGGCCTCGGCGGCGCGGCGGCGGTCCACCTCCTCCTCGGGGGTGCCCGCGGGCACGGCGGTCGTGATCTCGACCAGGAACTCGTTCACGGCAAGGCTCCGTTCTCCATGGATCCGCGGCGGGGTCACACCTCTCGCCGCCCTTCGCACTACCAGGTCCCGCAACTGCCCTGAGCCGCCCGCACCGCGCCGGCGGGGCGCGGTGCGGGCGGGCCGCCTCAGCCCCGCCCGGCGGGCCGCACCGTGCAGGCCGCGTTGGCGAGCATCGGCCCGAAGCCGCCGAACAGGGCGCCGATCACCTGGTGGCAGGTGGCGGCCTCCTCGGGCGTCCTGGGGCCGTTGTCGGCGGCGCCGGCCGGCCGGGCGAGGGCGAGCGGCGCGGCCAGCAGCAGGGCGCAACAGGCCGTCGCCAGTGCGGAGTTCCTCACGGACGTGGAAGCGGACATCGGAAAGCCCCTTCGGAAGGAGTCGGGATCGGCGGAAAGCCGAGCCATCCCTATCCGAAGGGGCTCCCCCGCTCAGGGATCCTGGGCCATCCGTGAGCGTTTCCGGATCATCCGACCGGAAGCGGCAGCCGCTCGGCGGCACCGTCCGGTCAGCGCCCCGGCCGCCCGCCGGGCACCGTCCGCTCCGCCTCCCGGATCGCGGCGGCCAGCTCGGCCACCCCGTGCTCGCGCAGCACCCCGTAGTGGTCGCCGGCCAGGTCGACCACGGTGGGCGGGGCGGCCGAGTAGCCGCTGCGGCCCTCGATGAAGGAGTAGTCGTCGCCCGCTGCCTTGAAGAGGGTCACCGGCGCCTCCAGCCGCCGCTCGGCGAGTTCGCGGAAGCTGTACTCGAACTCGTAGGTCTCACCGACGATCCCGGTGATCCGCCGGATCAGCTCCTCGTCCAGCTCCGGCAGCATCCGGTGCACGAAGGCGACGAAGGTCGGCTCGTCCACCGTCTCGGCCAGGCAGCGTTCCAGTTCGGGGCCGCCGATCCGGCCGGTGAACACCCCGAACAGGATGGTCAGGTACACCGGGTCGGTGTACGAGGCCTCGCGGCCCCGCCGACGGCCGTCGTTCCGGCGCACCTTCGGGTTGCCGGGGCAGATCAGCAGCAGGCGTTCCACCCGCTGCCCAGCCCGCTCCAGCTGCCAGGCCGCCTCGAAGGCGACCCGGGCGCCGAAGGAGAAGCCCCACAGCGTGTACGGGCCCCGCGGCTGCACCCGGCGCAGCTCGGCGACGTCGGCGGCGGCCATCTCCCGGATGGTCGGGTACGGCGTCTCGCCGGGGTTGACGCCGTACGCCTGGACGCCGTAGAACGCCCGGCCCCCGCTCGCCTCGCGGCCGAGCGGCCGCAGGTTCATCGGGTAGCCGCCGAGGCCGGGCCAGCAGAACACCGCCCGGCCGGCGTCGCCCGGGTGCAGCGGTATCAGCCGGGAGGCCGCGCCCCTGCCGCCGCTCTCCCCGCAGCCCGCGCCGTCGCCCTCCCCGCGCGCCCGCTCGATGCGCGCGGCCAGGTCACCCAGCCGGGGGCACTGGAAGAGCACCTGCAGCGGCAGGGCGACGCCGAACTCCCGGTTGATCCGGTTGACCAGGGCGACGGCGATCAGCGAGTTCCCGCCGACGGCGAAGAACTCGTCCGTCACCGACACGTCCTCGTAGTCCAGCGCCCGCCCCCAGGCCTCGGCCAGCCACCGCTCGTACCCGGTGGCCGGGGCGACGAACTCGCCGCGCACGTCGGCCGTGCGGACGGCCTCGGACGCGGCCAGCGCCTTGAGGTCCACCTTGCCGTTCGCGGTGAGCGGCAGGGCGTCCAGCACCAGCACCCGGTTGGGCAGCATGTAGTCGGGCAGCAGGGTGGCCAGTTCCTCCTTGATGATCTCGGCCGGGCCCTTCATGTGGACGGTGTCCTCGTGCATGCCCTCGCTGCGGATCTGCTCCTCGCTCACCTTGCCGCCGAGGAAGAAGTACGACGGCCCCGGGGTGATCCCGCGGCCGGCCAGGATCTCGTCGATGCGGCGTGCGGCGGGCAGCGGGTGGCCGGACTTGGAGCTGTAGCCGGAGGACATGAGGCCCAGGGCCAGGCCGTTGCGCTGGAGGCGGTGCAGCACCGCGCCGAGTTCGACGTACTGCAGCCACTCCTCCTCGGCGCGGCTGACGGCCGTGATGCCGAACGAGGCCCGGGCGTAGACGGCCTGGTTGATCGCGATCACGTGCCGGGACTCCATCACCTCGTCCGCGACGTGCGTCAACTCGCCGTCGGCGTACCGGTAGAGGCCGCCGGGCAGGCCGTCCACCCGGCCCTCGTGGGCCTGGACGTACAGCTCGACGCGCTCGGCCCGCGCCGGGCCGCCGGCCCGGACGACGGCGAAGCCGCCCAGGTAGTGGTCCTCCTCGGCGACGTCCAGCCGGTCCTTGGCCGCCGGGTCGGGGCCGAGCGGGCGCACGTCCAGCCCGTACCCGGGCAGCACCTCCGCCAGGACGCCCAGCATGTGGCCGGTCTCGAACTCCAGCACCTCCCGGATGTTGTTCCTATAGACCGGCTCGACGGCGCCGTGCTTCCCGGAGAAGTGCAGCGTCAGGCAGGCCTCGGGCGCGGGCTCGGCGGGCCCGATCCGGACCAGGACGTGCTCGACCGGGTGGTAGTAGTACAGCCCGGCGGCGAGCCCGTCCAGGCCGTCGGTCTCCAGGTACAGCTGGGTCGCGTACAGCGCGCCGGGCGAGGCGTAGGAGTACTTGGGCAGCAGCCGCTCCTCGCTGTGGAACTGGCCGAACCACCGCAGGACGCGGCCGAGTTCGGGCAGGCCCAGGAGCTCCGGGTCGCGGCCGGTGGCGCCGGCCGGGCGCGGGGCGAGCAGCGCGGTGAGGTCGTCCCGGGTGACGGCGCCGCCCTCGTAGAACCGGTAGGTCTTGCGGGCGAAGGTCTCCCGGCGCTGGTCCTCGGTCTCCTTCCGTCCGGGCAGCTCGACCCGTTCGCGGCCGGCCAGTGCGCTCCGGTCGCGCAGGCCCGGGTCGGACAGCTGGGCCTTGACCTGGAGCTTGCTGGCCTTGGACTGGTGGTGGCCGCCGTGGCTGCCCTGGTCCATCAGGGCGGCCTCGCGCGGGTTGAGTTCGACGCAGGCGACCAGGTTCGGGTGCCCGGTGCGGTCGTCCCCGGTGACGACCGCGGCCGAGCGGCGCACCCAGGTGTGCTCCTCGATCGCGCGGGCGATCTCGTCCAGCTCGACCCGGTACCCGCGCAGCTTGACCTGGTTGTCCACCCGGCCGGCGAACTGCAGGGTGCCGTCCGGGTTCCGCTGCACGAGGTCGCCGGTGCGGTACAGCCGCTCGCCGGAGTCGAACGGGGCGCGGACGAACCGCTCCGCGGTCAGCTCCGGCCGGTTCAGGTAGCCGCGGGCGAGCTGGACGCCGCCGATGTACAGCTCGCCGACGCCGTCGGCGGCGACCGGCAGCAGCTCCTCGTCGAGGACGTAGCACCGGGTGTCGGCCACCGGCCGGCCGATCGGCACCGAGCCCGCGCCGTCGCCCGGATCCGCCGGGTCCACCAGGTGCGAGGTGGCGTTGATGGTGCACTCGGTCGGGCCGTACAGGTTGACCAGCGCGGCCTGCGGCAGGGCCTGGAGCAGGTCGCGGGCGAGCCGCCGGGAGAGTGCCTCGCCGCCGGCGAACACCCGGGTCAGGCCGGTGCAGTCGGTGAAGCCCTCGGTGTCCAGCAGCGCCCGCAGCAGGGTGGGCACGCACTGGAGCGCGGTCACCCGGTGCCGCCGGACGGCGGCGACCAGTGCCTCCGGGTCGCGGTACAGGCCGGGCGTGCCGGCCACCACCCGGGCGCCGACGGCGGGGGCGAGGATCTCCCACTGCGCGGCGTCGAAGCTCATCGGGGTCTTCTGCAGCACCGTGACCTCGGGGTCCAGGTGCCCGGCGGAGTGCATCCAGCGCAGCTGGGAGACCACCGAGCGGTGCTCGATCATCACGCCCTTGGGCCGGCCGGTGCTGCCCGAGGTGTAGATCACATAGGCGAGCGACTCCGGCGCGGCGGCCTCCTCCGCCGCTTCCTCCGCCGCTTCCTCCGCCGCCGCGTCCGGCATCGGCTCGGAGTCCTCGAAGGTGACGACCGCGGTCCCGGCGGGGGCCAGTGCGGCGAGCCGCTCGCGCAGGTGCGCCTGGGTGAGCACGATCCGGGTGCCGCTGTCCTCGATCATGTAGCGGATCCGGTCCTCGGGGTACTCGGGCGACAGCGGCAGGTAGCCGGCCCCGGCGTGGAGCACGCCCCAGGCCCCGGCGACCAGTTCGACGGACGGCTCGACGTACAGGCCGACGCAGCCGTCCGGGCCGGCGCCCAGGCGGCGCAGCCGCGCGGCCAGCCGGCGGGCCGTCCCGGACAGCTCCCGGAAGGTGAGGCCGCCACCCTCGCCGAGGACGGCCGGCGCGTCGGGCCGGATGCCCGCCTGCCGGTCGAGCAGCCCGGTCAGCGCGGTGCCGACCGGAGCACGGCGGGCATGCGGGACGGCGGGGGTGGCGGTGTCGGTGGTGGGGACGGACGGGGTGTCGCGCATGAGACATGACCTTCGATGGTGCGTGGACGGACGGCCCCGGCGCTCCTGCTCACCAGGAGCACCGGGATCGCCACCCACCGTCGGCCGCCCGGCGTCCCGGCCGCATGAGGCACCGGTCGGGACCTGCGCCGGTGCCGTCCCGGCCGGCCCGCCCGACGTCCCGGGCGGGAGCCCGCCCGGTCCCACGCCGCCCGAGCGCCGCCCGGGCATTCGCGCGTTCACGATCACGTAACCGAACGGAAGCGCACCGTCGGTAGCGTCGGCGGCATGAAGGCATCCCGCACGCGCCCCGAACGGCTCTGGCACCGGCCCTTCCGCAGGTCCGACCGCAGGTGCGCGGCGCCCCAGGGCCAGGCGACCCGGCTGCCCGCGCTCACCGGCGGCCCGTACCGGACCGGCCGGCCGCAGCCGCCCGCGGAGCATGCCGCCGGTCAGGCACCGGAGGCCCCGTCCCGGCTGTCCCTGCCGGACGGGACCGAGCTGCTGCTGCGCCCGGCCGGGCCGGCCGACCGGGCGGCGGCACTGGCGATGCACGGCCGCTGCTCCCCCGCCGCGCTGCGGCTGCGCTACCACGGCCCGGTCCGCGACGCCGGCCGCTACCTGGACCACCTGCTGGACCCCCGGCACGGCCGCAGCCTCGTCGTGACCGCCCCGGACGGGCGGGTCGTCGCGCTCGGGCACCTGATGTGGGACGACGGCGAGGCCGAGCTGGCCGTCCTGGTCGAGGACGCCTGGCAGCGGCGCGGGCTGGGCCTGGCGCTGCTGCGGCGGCTGTCGGCGGTGGCCCGGGCGGCCGGTGTGGGGACGGTGTACGCGGTGACCCACGGCGACAACGCCGGGCTGATCGCCGCGATGCGGCGGCTGGACGCCCCGCTGGACTTCCGGGCCGAGGACGGCACCCTGGTGATCACCGCCACGTTGGCCGCCGCGGATCCGGCCGGATGCGCCCACCGTCCGAACCGCTGATCATTTCTTCACCAGATCCTTACCCGGGCCGCTCGGGAACCCCGCGGTGCCCGTGGAGCGTCGTGAAGGAGTGGGGGTTTGGAGCCGATCCCTTGGGGCTGCTCCGTACACCGCTCTCCCCGACAGGCCGTCAGCGACGCCCGCGAACGCGTCGCAGCAGGCGGCACGGGGTCCGGATCGTCCGGTCGGGCTACGGAGTCGGTAGGCTGACCCCCGTCCCCGCCGCCCGTCGGCCCGTTATCCGGCCACGGGTGGTGCCGCAGCAAGGAGGAACCACTGAGCATGGCAGGCACCGAATCGGAGCCCACAGGCGCACGCGACGCCTCGCTGCCGGCCCGCGCCAAGATCGCGGTCACCGCCGGCCGGGTCGCCGCCGCCGTGTCGCGCAAGGCCGGGCGCGGGAGCGGCTCGGTGATCGGCGGCAAGGTCGCCCTCAAGCTCGACCCCGACCTGCTCGCCACCCTCGCCGACCACCTCGACGTCGTCCTGGTCAGCGCGACCAACGGCAAGACCACCACCACCCGCCTGATCGCCGAGGCGCTGCGCGCCGCCGGCCCGGTGGTCTCCAACGCCCTGGGCGCCAACATGCCGGCCGGCATCACCTCCGCCCTGGCCGGCGGCACGGACGCCCGCTTCGGCGTGATCGAGGTCGACGAGAAGTACCTGGCGACGGTCGCCCGCGACACCCGCCCCAAGGCGATCGCCCTGCTCAACCTCTCCCGCGACCAGCTCGACCGCGCCGCCGAGACCCGGATGATGGCCGAGAAGTGGCGCGAGGGCCTGCAGAACACCGAGGCCGTGGTCATCGCCAACGCCGACGACCCGCTGGTGACCTGGGCCGCCTCCTCCTGCAAGAAGGTGGTCTGGGTGGCCGCCGGACAGGCCTGGAAGGAGGACGCCTGGTCCTGCCCCGCCTGCGGCGGTGTCATGCAGCGCCCCGGCGACGACTGGTTCTGCCAGGACTGCGGCTTCCGCCGTCCCAACCCGCACTGGGCGCTCCAGGGCACCCACGTGATCGACCCGCAGCGCGGCGCCTGGCCGATCCAGCTCCAGCTGCCGGGCCGGGCCAACCTGGCCAACGCCACCAGCTCCGCCGCCGTCGCCGCCGTGTTCGGCGTCGCCCCGCAGGTCGCCCTGGAGCGGATGCGCTCGGTGGCCGCCGTGGCCGGCCGCTACGACGTGGTCCAGTACCAGGGCCGGGACATCCGCCTGCTGCTGGCCAAGAACCCGGCCGGCTGGCTGGAGACCTTCTCGCTGATCGACGGCCCGCCCGCCCCGGTGATCCTCTCCGTCAACGCCCTCGACGCCGACGGCACCGACACCTCCTGGCTGTGGGACGTCGACTACGAGCGCCTCGCCGGGCACCCGGTCTTCGTGATGGGCCAGCGCAAGCTGGACCTGGCCGTCCGCCTGGAGGTCGCCGGGCTCCAGTTCCACGTGGTGGACACCCTGGAGCAGGCCGTCCGGATGGCCCCGCCCGGCCGGATCGAGGCCATCGCCAACTACACCGCCTTCCAGCAGCTGCGGAAGGTCGTGGCCGGCTGATGCCGCGCCCGCACACCAGTCTTTACGTGACGGAAGGCCTTCGAGGATGAGTGAGAGCAGCCTGCGCGTGGTCTGGGTCTACCCGGACCTGCTCAGCACCTACGGCGACCGGGGCAACGCCCTGGTCGTGGAGCGCCGGGCCCGCCAGCGCCACCTCAACGTGACCCGGATCGACGTCCGCTCCGACCAGGCGATCCCCACCAGCGGGGACATCTACCTGATCGGCGGCGGCGAGGACCGCCCGCAGCGCCTGGCCGCCGAGCGGCTGCGCGCCGACACCGGCCTGGTGCGGGCCGCCGAGAACGGTGCGATCATCTTCGGCGTCTGCGCCGGTTTCCAGATCATGGGCCACGAGTTCATCAACGACCTCGGCGAGCGCGAGCCGGGCCTGGGCCTGCTCGACGTCTGGACCACCCGCGGCGAGGGCGCCCGCTGCGTCGGCGACGTGCTCGCCGACGTCGACCCCCGGCTCGGCCTGCCGCAGCTGACGGGCTTCGAGAACCACCAGGGCGTCACCCACCTCGGCCAGGGCGTGCAGCCCTTCGCCACCGTCAACGTCGGTCGGGGCAACGGCACCGGTGACGGCACCGAGGGCGCCTGGCGGGACACCGTGTTCGGCACCTACCTGCACGGCCCGGTGCTGGCCCGCAACCCCGCCGTGGCCGACATGCTGCTGAAGCTGGCGCTGGACGTCAGCGCGCTGCCGCCGGCGGACACCACCTGGTACGACGCGCTGCGCGCCGAGCGCATCGCGGCCGCGACGCGCCCCCAGTAGTACATCCGTACGCCCCGGCCGGGTGCCCGCCATGCGGTCACCCGGTCCGCGGGCGGCCCCGGAAGTACCACAATGGGGCTGCCTACTGCACACCCTCCTCGGCAGCAGGCTGCAATTCCGCGCGGGGGCGCCGACGGCGCCGCTCCCGCGTCGGCTCCTGCCCGGCCGGACCAGGGGCCGTATGCTCGACTTCGCGGCCGTTTTCGGACGTTCTGTCCGGATCGGCCGGTCCTTCACCCCTCGGCCACCTCCCCGCCACCCCGGCGTGGGAGCGACCCGTTACGGTGACGGCTCGTCGTCCCAGCCTGTAGTCCGGCCGTTCCTCGGTTCTGCTCGGGAGTTGCAAAGCTAATGCGTATCGGAGTGCTGACCAGCGGCGGTGACTGCCCCGGCCTGAACGCGGTGATCCGTTCCGTGGTCCACCGGGGGGTGGTCGACCACGGCGACGAGATCATCGGGTTCGAGGACGGGTGGCGCGGGTTCCTGGAGGGCCACCACCGCCCCCTGACCCTGGACTCGGTGAGCGGCATCCTGGCCCAGGGCGGCACCATCCTCGGTTCCTCCCGGGTCCAGCCGAGCCACCTCCGGGACGGCGTCGAGCGGGCCAGGAAGTACTGCTCCGACCTCGGCCTGGACGCGGTCATCCCGATCGGCGGCGAGGGCACCCTGAAGGCCGCCAAGCTGATGAGCGACGCGGGCCTGCCGATCGTCGGCGTGCCGAAGACCATCGACAACGACATCGCCGCCACCGACGTGACCTTCGGCTTCGACACCGCCGTCTCGGTGGCCACCGAGGCGCTGGACCGCCTGAAGACCACCGCCGAGTCCCACCAGCGGGTCATGGTCGTCGAGGTCATGGGCCGCCACACCGGGTGGATCGCGCTGAACGCGGGCATGGCGGCCGGCGCGCACGCCATCGTCGTCCCGGAGCGCCCGTTCCACATCGACAAGCTCACCGAGGTCGTCCGCGAGCGCTTCGACCGGCAGAAGAAGTTCGCCATCGTGGTCTGCGCCGAGGGCGCCAAGCCCGAGCCCGGCACCATGCACTGGGAGGAGGGCACCAAGGACATCTACGGCCACGAGCGGTTCACCGGCATCGCCACCCAGCTCTCCCGCGAGCTGGAGCACCGTCTCGGCAAGGAGGCCCGCCCGGTGATCCTCGGCCACACCCAGCGCGGCGGCACCCCGACCGCCTACGACCGGGTGCTCGCCACCCGCTTCGGCTGGCACGCCGTCGAGGCCGTCCACAAGGGCGCCTTCGGGCACATCACCGCACTGCAGGGCACCAACATCAACCTGGTGCCGCTGGCCGAGGCGGTCGCCGAGCTGAAGACCGTGCCGCAGGACCGCTACCTGGAGGCCGAGACGGTCATCTGACCGCCCGCCCGCACCCGCAGGCCCCCGGACCCGCCCCGCGCGGTCCGGGGGCCTCGTGCTCTCCGGATCCGGTGGACAACAGCCCCGGCTTCGGGTGGGCGCGGTCTCCCGCCTCGGGTGGGCGCGGCCCGGCCCCGGCCGTTAGCGTGTCCGGCATGGAGATCCTCGCGTACGGAGTGCAGGCCGACGAACGGCCACTGCTGGAGCAGGCCTTCGCCGGCCGGCACGGGCTTCGCTGCCTGGACGTGTTCCTCAACCGCGACACCGCCCCACTGGCCGTCGGCTACCCGGCCGTCAGCAGCAGCGTCAACGCCGTCCTCGACGCCGAGACCCTCGCGGCGCTGGCGGCGGGCGGCACCGAACTCATCGCCCAACGCTCCACCGGCTTCAACAACATCGACCTCGACGCCGCCGCCGAACTCGGCCTCACCATCGCCCGGGTCTCCTACTACAGCCCGTACTCGGTGGCCGAACACGCCTGGGCCCTCGCCCTCGCCGTCAACCGCCGCCTCACCCGCGCCGCCAACCGCACCCGCGAGTTCGACTTCCGCCTCGACGGCCTGCTCGGCCGGGACGTCCACGGCATGACCGTCGGCGTCATCGGCACCGGCAAGATCGGCGAGTGCTTCGCCCGGATCGCGGCCGGCTTCGGCACCGAACTCCTCGGCTGGGACATCGCCCCCAACCCCGCCTGCCTCGACCTCGGCATGCACTACACCGAACTGCCCGAACTCCTCACCCGCGCCGACCTGGTGAGCCTCCACGTTCCCCTCCTCCCCGCCACCCACCACCTGATCGACGGGGACGCGCTGGCCCGGATGAAGGACGACGCCATCCTGATCAACTCCAGCCGCGGCGGCCTCGTCGACAGCGCCGCCCTCGTCGAGACCCTGCGCGCCGGACGCCTCTCCGGCGTCGGCCTCGACGTCTACGAGGAGGAGACCGGCCTCTTCTTCACCGACCGCTCCATCCAGGGCATCACCGACGACACCCTCGCCCGCCTCGTCACCTTCCCCCAGGTCCTGGTCACCAGCCACCAGGCCTACTTCACCCGCACCGCCGTCGGCCAGATCATCGACGCCACCGCCCGCAACATCGACGACTTCGCCGCCGGCCGCCGCAACGAGAACACCCTCGTCCCCAGGAGCACGTGAGCCGCGGTGCTCGACGGCCGGCCGGACCGGCAGGTGTGGCACCGCGCCGCCGCGACCGGGACTCCCGACGAATCCGTGGCCTCCGCCTTGCAGGACGCGGCGCGACGGGCCGCCCGGCGCGGCGGCATCGCCGCGGCCGTCACCGCGCTGGAACAGGCCGCCGCGCTCAGCGAGGACGCCGACCGGCGTGCCGAACTCCGGGCAGAGGGAATCTCACTGAGCGCTCCAAGGCGGGTGACGGGTGACGGAGGGTCGGCGCCCCCTGGCTGGGTGCCGGGTTCGGCGGACATCGGTCGTGCCGCCGTCCGCGAGGTGGTCAGGCCTGCCGGCCCCGGCGGCGCAGCCAGGTCGGCGCCGCGTCCGCGATCTCGCGCCGGCCACTGTCGACGGTCAGCGAGTGCCCTCCGACCACCGGCCCCTTTCCGCCCCCGAACCATCACGATTGTCTAACTGACCGTCAATTCACAGAATCTGCTTACGCTTTCCTCTCGCCGTCCGTAGTCTTCCCAGCGTCATCCGACCGCCGAGCCGATCGGCGCGGGCCACAGGGAGTACGAGGCGCGTGAGGCTCTACGGACAGGAGGCCGTCCTCGACGGCCTCGTCCCACAACTGGTGGGACTCGACCGCACCACCAACCGACGACCGCACCACCGGCGCGCCGCCCCGGTCGTCCACCTGGTCGGCGCGCGCGGCAGCGGGAAGACCACCCTTCTCGACGACCTCCGGAACAACTACCGCAACCGGGTCCCCCTGGTCCGGGCCGACCTGGCAAGGGAGGACTTCGGCTTCGAAGGACTGGGAAGGCTTCCGGGCGACGACCTCCCGAACGCCTCCCACCACACCAGCCTGCTCTACCTGGTCTCCCACTACCTGCAACTCGCCGTCCCGGGCTCCTGGACCAGCCTCAAGTTCCGCAGGCTCTCCCTCGGTCTCCTCGTCGTCACCACCTGGCCGGCCTCCACCCCCGCCGACCCCGACGAACCGGCCGACCTCCACAACCTCCGGCAGCAGCTGGACCGCTTCCGGACCGTCATCACCGCCGACAGTGTGGACCGCAGACGCCGCAACGAACTGATCAAGCAACTGTTCGACGCCCTGCTCCCCCTGATCAGCACCGTCACCGCGATGCCCCCCGGCGCCGACGCCCTCGCCCAGACCGTCCTCACCACGGCCCGCGATGCCCTCCTCTCCCCGCGCGGCGACCGGGGCGCCCTCAACTGGTGGAAGAAGAGGCTCGGCGACTACCAGGGCGACGCCATCCAGAGGCTCTACCGGTTCGGCCAGACCTTCCAGCAGCAGGACCACCGACGGAACGGGATCGAGGCACTCCTCACCGCCGCCCTCATCGCCGACATCGACGACAGCTACGACCTCAGACGACGCCTCAACGACACCCCCCGGCCGCTCATCCTGCTCGACAACCTCGACGCCCTCCCCGACGACCGGCTCATCGCCCCGCTCCGAGACGCCTTCGCCCACCTCGACGCCGACCGACCCGGCACCCACCCCGTCTTCGTCGTCACCACCCAGGGCCCCTCCCGGGGCCTCCCGCCCCTCACCCGCGACCCCATCCCGGACGGAACCTGGATGACCATGGGCCTGCCCCCCGTACGGCAGCGGGAGATCCGGATGATGCTCGGCACCACCCTCTACCCGACCGAACTCCCCCTCCTCGTCGACCGGCTCAGCGGCGGACGCGCCGCCACCGCCTGCACCCTCCTCGACGCCTTCGACAGGGTCCACCAGGCCGCCGACCGCACGGGCGGCGCCGGCAGCACCCGCGCCCTCACCGACCAGCTCCGCTCCCCCAGCGACACCGGGACCCGCGCCGGCCTCCTCCACGACCTCGTGGACCAGTTCCTCCCCGACCCCGCCCTGCGGGCCCGCATCCGCCTCCTCTCCGCCGCACTCGACCGCGGCGAGGCCATCGCCCTGCTCACCTCCTACCGCCAGGAGACCGACCCCGTCGACCGGCTCGAAGAAGTCCAGGCCCACCTCACGGCCAACCACGCCGACCCGTACCACTGGCCCTCGTACGGACCCGGCACGCCCTACCTCGCCGACCGCGCCCTGCGCACCCTGCTCCTCCAGGAACTACGCGCCGAAACCTCCTGGGCCGGCTGGGAGCAGATGCACAGCCTCCTCCGGGACCGCTACCCGAGCCCCACGGACGGCACCCCCCGCCCGCCGGAAGCCGAAGCCAAGTACCTCCACCACACCCTCGCCCTCGGCGACGTCGCGGAAGTCACCAACGCCCTCCACCGGCGCTTCCTCGCCGACCGGCCCGCCGACTGGCTCACCCTCCTCAACGTCGTCTGCTCCGCCCCCCAGCCCCCCGACGTGCAGACCGTCCCCGCACCCCTGTCCTGCCCCACCTGCACGGGCCCCGGTGCCGCCGCCGGCTCCCCCACCGTGCACCTCGCCGTCGCCCGCCTCCTCACCGCCCTGTGGCAGCAGTCCGCACCCCTCGCCGCCACCGACGAGGACCACGTCAACGAGATCGCCGCGCACCTTCGCACCCTCCGCGCGGTGAGCGACGACCCCGAACTCAGCCTGCTCCGGGCCCGCGACCACTGGCCCGTCCAGCTCCGGCAGGGCACGCAGGCACCCGACCTGCCGATAGAGAGAGCGAACGCATGAGCATCTCCGACATCTACGACGGCTGGGGGCGGCTCACCAAGGTCCTCGCCCTGGTGGCGGCCCTCGCCGTCGTCGCGGGCGCGATCGTGGCGGGCATCGAACTCACCCGCCCCGATCTCTCCTGCGGCAAGGGCGTGAGCAAGCAGACCCCCCACGGGGAGTGCACCGGCGTCACCGACGGCGCGTTCAGCTTCTCGCCCGCCCTCGACGCCGTCTCCCACCGGATCAAGGCGGAGAACGACAGCATCGCCGACCGCCCGCACGTCACCGTCGCCGTGATGGTCCCCATGACGGGCCTCGCCCAGTCCGTCAGCCAGGACCGCGTCCTGCGGCAGCTCCAGGGCGCCTACCTCGCCCAGTACCGCGCCAACCACGACGACGGCGGCAGGACCCCGCCCATCCGGCTCGTCCTCGCCAACCCCGGCTCCGACAGCTTCAACTGGAGGCCGGTCACCGAACAGCTCGCCGGCATGGCCGCCTCCACGCAGGACAACCTCCGCGCCGTCACCGGATTCGACCGCAGCGTCCCCTCCACCAAGGAGACCATCGCCCACCTCACCCGCGACCTGAAGATCCCCGTCGTCGGCGGGGCCATCACCGCGGACGACCTCGCCAACAGCCCCCAGGGGCCGAAGGACTTCCCCGGCCTCGTCCGGGTCGTCCCCACCAACACCGGCGAGGCCGACGCGCTCTCCTACTACGGCGCCCAGACCGGTACGCCCGAGAGTGCCGTCGTCGTCGAGGACACCCGCGAGGACGACAACTACATCACCACCCTCAAGCGTGCCTTCGAACGGAACACCAAGATCACTGCCGCCCACCAGCCCCAGACCTACACCTCGCCCCAGGACATCAACCAGGTCGGCAACATCCCCAACGTGTTCGACATCATGATCCAGAACATCTGTCAGTCCCAGGCGAACACCATCTACTTCGCCGGCCGCTACCTCCAGCTGCGGCTGTTCATCAACCGGCTCGGGGCACGCGGCTGCACCATGAAGCCGTACACCCTCATCAGCGGCTCCGAAGCGAACTCCCTGCTCACCGACCCCGAGCTCGACTGGGCGGCCCTCTCCAAGAACGTCACCGTACGCTACGTCTCGCTCGCGCACCGGGACATGTGGACCGGACCGACCGTCAACGGAGGCTCCGCCGAGGACCTCCAGGCACTCTCCGCCCGCGTCGACCAGGCCGCCAAGGAACCGGTCGGCCCCATCGGCCCCACCGACCTCTTCGACTCCCGCACCATCGTCATGCACGACACCGTGTGGACGGCCATCAGCGGCATCCGCCTCAGCGTCTCCGGAACCACCCCGCCCGCCACCTCCGCCAACCCGCTGCCCAGCATCACCGACGTCGCCAACATCTGGCAGTTCATGCACTCCAAGGCGATGGTCAAGGGCGCGGGCGGCTGGATCTGCCTCGACCAGAACGGCAACCCCTACGACAAGGCCCTCGCCATCGTCGAACTCCGGGACAACCCCCACGCCGCCAAGTTCGTCGGGCTCGCCTGGCCGACCGGCAAGCCCCCGGAGGAGGACTGCACCGCGCCGAACTCCTGAGCACGCCTGCCGGGCATGCCTTCCGAGCGGGATCGGCCGGCGGTGCCGGCACGGTGACCGACGTCCTGGTCGTCACCGGCGCGCAGAGGAGCACCCCGCCCGCGCTGCCGGCCCGGGTCATGGCGGCCATCACCCGCGCCGTCGTCGACCGGATCGCCGACGACGACACCGCGGGCCGCCGGACGCCGACGCGCACGGGCGACGGCGTCCGGCGCCGGAAGGCGGCGTCGGCTCAGAAGGCCGCGTTGGCGCAGGCCAGGCGGCTGCCGGCCTTGCCGGCCGAGCCCGCGGCCGTCTCCGTCTTCATCGCGTGCAGGATGACCGACTTGGGCGCCCGGCCGTCGGAGAAGTCCCAGGGCTGCTTCGACCAGACCACGGCGTGGCCCTGGGCGTCGGTCTGGAAGTCCAGCCAGATCTCGTTGGTGGGGTTGGCGAACTGCGGGTCCGTCGAGGCGCCCTTCGGGTCGGGGGTGTGCTCGAAGTGCCCGCCGGCCGCGTCGCCGTTGGCACCGCAGGCGTTGACGTGCGCGTGCGAGCCGTAGACCGTGCTCGGCAGCAGGCCGCTGACCTCCATCCGCACCAGCGTGCTGCCACCCGCCGCGACGACCTGCACGGTGGCCTTCGCGCCCGCCGGGACCTTGGCGGTGTCGTACGTGGGCGCCGCCGGGTTCGCCGCGAAGTCACCGAAGACGGCGTCGGTCTTGTGGGCCGCGCCCAGGTCGGTCTTGGTGTCGCCGTCGGTCATCGCGCCGTGCATCGCCGTCCCGGGGGCCATGTGACCGGAAGACATGTCCATGCCCATGGCCATGGTCGACGGGGCCGAAGCCGTGGCCGGCGCGGCCGCGGCGGACGTGCCGGACGCCGCCGGGGCGGTCGCGGCGGAACCGCAGGCAGCGAGCAGCGGAGAGGCCACGAGGGCGGCGGCGAGAGTGAGGGCGGAGCGCTTCATGATCAGTTGGCCTCGTCTGTTCGGTACAGGAGTCGGCGGCGCTCGGCGCGACCGCCTCGACGGGCACCCGGCCGGTCCCTCCGGCGGCTGCCCGCCAGAGTGCACGTAGCACCCGCACGACCGGTTCAATCAGTGCTGGTCGAACGGGGTGGCGGCGTCACCGCGACGGCCGTCGGCGGCGGGCGGCACCCCGGAGCCGACGAGGCCGGTCGCCCCGGTCGGCGCGGCCGCGGGGTGCGCCGCCGGTCCGTGTTCCGTCGCCATCCTCCGAGCCTCCCTGCCGACCGGTCGGCCGGTCCGGCCAGGACGGGCGCGCGGTGGGGAGCCACCCGTACGGAGGGGGCGGGGGTAGGCCCGAGGTAAGGCCCGCCTAGGCTGTATGCCAAGCAAAAGGGGCGAACCGGACCCGCACCAGGGACCACGAGGACGGAAAGCAGGACCCGCCGATGGGCGACGGAATGTCAGGAATGCACCACCACGGCGGGATGACCCGACTAGGCCCGTTCACCTTGTCGAACGTCTGGACCTGGTCCCCGGACTGGGTGTTCCTGATCGGCGGTCTCGTCGTCCTGGGGCTGTACGCGGCGGGCGTGGTGCGGCTGTACCGGCGCGGCGACCGCTGGCCGATCGGCCGGATGGTCGGCTGGGCCCTGGGTGTCGCCAGCCTGCTGCTGGTCACCTGCACCGGGCTGAACGACTACGGCATGGTGCTGTTCAGCGCGCACATGATCCAGCACATGGTGCTCTCCATGCTGACGCCGATCCTGCTGCTGCTCGGCGCCCCGATCACGTTGGCCCTGCGGGCGCTGCGCCCGGCCGGCAAGGGCCGTCCGCGCGGGCCGCGCGAGCTGCTGGTGGCGCTGCTGCACAGCCGGTACATCCGGATCGTGTCGCACGCGGCGTTCACCATCCCGATGTTCATCGCGAGCCTGTACGGGGTCTACTTCACCCCGCTGTTCGACTTCCTGATGCAGTACCGCCTCGGGCACATCTTCATGATGGTGCACTTCCTGCTCACCGGTCTGGCCTTCTTCTGGCCGATCATGGGCGTGGACCCTGGCCCGCACCGCCCCGGCCATGTGATGCGGATCATCGAGCTGTTCATGGGGATGCCGTTCCACGCCTTCTTCGGCGTGGCGGTGATGATGGCCGGCCACCCGCTGGTCACCACCTTCACCGTGGAGGGAGCACCACCGGGGACGAACCTGCTGGAGGACCAGAAGCTGGCCGGCGGCATCACCTGGGCGTTCGGCGAGATCCCGACCGCGATCGTGCTGATCGCGCTGGTCTACCAGTGGATGGGCTCCGAGCAGCGGCAGGCCCGCCGCCGCGACCGTTCCGAGGAGCGCACCGGCGACGCCGAGCTGGAGGCGTACAACGCCTACCTGGCCTCGCTGCACAAGCGCGACCGGCGCGCGGGCGCGGCCCCGACGGCCCCGGTCGCCCCGGTCGCCGGCGCCGCCCCGGCGGCCGACGCGGGCTGAGGCCCGCCGTCCGCCGCGGAACGCTCGTTCCCGGGAACCCCCGTTCCGCCTCCGGAACGGGGGTTCCGCCGTTACCGGGGCCTGGGACAGCGGTGCCACCCGGTGCGGAACGGTCGTTCCGGCGCGGGCGTTCGAACAGGTATGCACGTCCTGCTGATCGTCGCCGTCCTGCTCTGCGGGTACGTCCTGCTCTGGCTGCTCGGCTTCCTCGGCTTGGCGCTGTACCACCGCCACCGCAGGCCCGCGCCGGCCGGCCCGGACTACCTGGTGGTCCTGGGCGCCGCGCTGGACGGCTGTGAGCCCGCGGCCCCGCTGGCGGCCCGGCTGGACGCCGCACTGGAGCGTCTCGCCGCCGAGGAGGCCGCCGGGTACGCCCCGCTGGTCCTGGTGACGGGCGGGAAGGGCCCGCACGAGGAGTGCACCGAGGCCGCCGCGATGGCCCGCTACCTGGTGGCCAGGGGCGTCCCGGCCGAGCGGATCCGGCGCGAGGAGCGCGCCGTGAACACCGCCGAGAACCTGCGCTTCAGCGCCGCCCTGATGGCCGCCGAGCGCCCCGGCTACCGCTGCACGGTGGTCACCAACGGCTTCCACACCGTCCGCTCCGCGCTGGCCGCCCGCCGGGCCGGCGCCCCCGCCGCGGTGCTCGGCGCGGACGGCCCGCTGGCGCACGGCCCGTACCTCCTGCTGCGCGAGGCCGTCGGCACCGCCCTCGCCCTGCTCGGCCGCGCCTGAACCGGGACAGCCCGAAGGCCCCGGGTCCGATCCCTGGGTTTCAGGAATCAGAGCCGGGGCCTTCGTCAGCTCGACTCGACCGGAATCAGCCGAGGTTGGCGAGCGCCTCGTTGAAGGTCTTCGACGGGCGCATCACGGCGGCGGCCTTGGCCGCGTCCGGCTGGTAGTAGCCGCCGAGGTCGACCGGCGAGCCCTGGACGGCGATCAGCTCGTCCACGATGGCCGACTCCTGCTCGGCCAGCGTCGCGGCCAGGCCGGAGAAGGCCTGGGCCAGCTCGGCGTCGGCGGTCTGCTTGGCCAGCTCCTGGGCCCAGTACATGGCCAGGTAGAAGTGGCTGCCGCGGTTGTCGATGCCACCGAGGCGGCGGCTCGGCGACTTGTCCTCGTTGAGGAAGGTGCCGGTGGCGCGGTCCAGGGTGTCGGCCAGCACCTGGGCGCGGGCGTTGTCCGTGGTGCTCGCCAGGTGCTCGAAGCTGGCGGCCAGCGCGAAGAACTCGCCCAGGCTGTCCCAGCGCAGGTAGTTCTCCTTGACCAGCTGCTGGACGTGCTTCGGGGCGGAGCCGCCGGCGCCGGTCTCGAACAGGCCGCCGCCCGCCATCAGCGGGACGACCGACAGCATCTTGGCGCTGGTGCCCAGCTCCAGGATCGGGAACAGGTCGGTCAGGTAGTCACGCAGCACGTTGCCGGTCACCGAGATGGTGTCCTCGCCGCGGCGGATGCGCTCCAGCGAGAACTCGGTGGCCTCGACCGGGGACTTGATCTCGATCTGCAGGCCGGCGGTGTCGTGCTCCGGCAGGTACTGCTTGACCTTCTCGATCAGCACCGCGTCGTGGGCGCGGGTCTCGTCCAGCCAGAACACCGCCGGGACGCCGGTGGCGCGGGCGCGGGTGACGGCCAGCTTGACCCAGTCCTGGATCGGCAGGTCCTTGGTCTGGCAGGCGCGGAAGATGTCGCCCGGCTGGACGGCCTGCTCCAGCACCACGTTGCCCTCGGTGTCGACCAGGCGGACGGTGCCCGCGGCGGCGATCTCGAAGGTCTTGTCGTGCGAGCCGTACTCCTCGGCCTTCTGGGCCATCAGGCCGACGTTCGGCACCGAGCCGATGGTCGCCGGGTTCAGGGCGCCGTGGGCACGGCAGTCGTCGATGACGGCCTGGTACACGCCGGAGTAGCTGCTGTCCGGCAGCACGGCCAGGGTGTCGGCCTCCTTGCCGTCCGGGCCCCACATGTGGCCGGAGGTGCGGATCATGGCCGGCATCGAGGCGTCGACGATGACGTCGCTCGGCACGTGCAGGTTGGTGATGCCCTTGTCGGAGTCGACCATGGCCAGGGCCGGGCCCTCGGCCAGCTCGGCCTCGAAGGAGGCCTTGATCTCGGCGCCCAGGTGCGGCACGTTGTCGAGCCCGGCCAGGATGCCGCCGAGGCCGTTGTTCGGGTTCAGACCGGCGGCGACCAGCACCTCGCCGTACTTGGCGAAGGTCTTCGGGAAGAACGCGCGGACCACGTGGCCGAAGATGATCGGGTCGGAGACCTTCATCATGGTGGCCTTGAGGTGCACCGAGAACAGCACGCCCTCGGCCTTGGCACGGGCGACCTGCGCGGCCAGGAACTCGTTCAGGGCGGCGGCCCGCATCACCGAGGCGTCGACGACCTCGCCGGCCAGCACCGACACCTTGTCGCGCAGCACGGTGGTGGTGCCGTCCTCGCCGAGCAGCTCGATGCGCAGCGCACCGTCGGCGGCGATCACGGAGGACTTCTCGGTGGACCGGAAGTCGTTCTCACCCATGGTGGCGACGTTGGTCTTGGAGTCGGCCGTCCAGGCACCCATGCGGTGCGGGTGGGTCTTGGCGTAGTTCTTGACCGACTGCGGGGCGCGGCGGTCCGAGTTGCCCTCGCGCAGGACCGGGTTGACGGCGCTGCCCTTGACCTTGTCGTAGCGGGCGCGGACGTCCTTGTCCTCGTCGGTCTGCGGGTCGTCCGGGTAGTCCGGCAGGGCGTAGCCCTGGGCCTGGAGCTCGGCGACGGCGGCCTTGAGCTGCGGCACCGAGGCCGAGATGTTCGGCAGCTTGATGATGTTGGCACCCGGGGTCTTGGCCAGCTCACCCAGCTCGGCCAGCGCGTCGCCGATCCGCTGCGCCTCGGTCAGACGCTCCGGGAAGCTCGCGATGATCCGCCCGGCCAGGGAGATGTCGCGGGTCTCCACCCGCACACCCGCGGTCGAGGCGTAGGCCTGGACCACCGGCAGGAACGAGTAGGTCGCCAGGGCCGGAGCCTCGTCGGTGTGCGTATAGATGATGGTCGAGTCAGTCATCGGTACTCCGCTTCACGTCTCCAACGTCTTGACGTCAAGATATCTCGTCACAGGCCTCCGGCTCCACCTCCCCCCGTCTTCGGGTGCCCACCGGTCCTGCGGAGGGCGTGACGGGAGGCGTGACCGGGGGATGCGACGGGGGCCGAATTCCACGGTGGTCCGGGTCGGGACGCGTGGCAAGCGGAGGGCTCGGGCAGTGGTCCAGGGCCCGTCCTGTCGATCAGCTCGGCCCCGGGAACGATCGGCGGGACGGGCCCCGGTCCAGTCGGGTGAGCCGGGCGTCAGGAGTGCGTCAACGCACGACCCCATTCGGTCAACGGCGCGTCAGGACCGGGGATCCCCGGGCCGGTCCGCCCTAGCGTCGAGGCAGTAGTTCCGGCAGGCACCACCACCCCACTCGGGAGCATCCGCATGGCCCGCGTCGTCTGGCACGTTCCGGTCACCACCTCCGGCACCGGAAGCACCACCGCACTCCGCCTGTTCCGCCTGCGCGACGGCCGCCGCTGCGCGGTCGGATTCTCCAGCCCCGAGGCCCTCGCCGCCCTCCTCGGGCCCGGCCAGGCCCGCACCGAGCTCGCCGAGCCCGCCCTCCGCGAGCTCACCGCCCCGCTCGGGATCGACACCCTGGTGCTGGACCCGCGAATGGTCGCCCCCTCCGTGTCCACGCCGTCCGCCAGCGCACCGTCCCTGACGGCCCCACCCGGCACCGCCCCCGTCGGCCCGGCCCCGGCCCCGACCGTCCAGTTCCAGCACCGGTGACCGCCCCGCTCCAGCTCGTCCCGGACGATCCGGCCCAGGGCCCGCCGGGGCCGGGGCGGGCCCGGCCGGCCCGGGCGCTGCACGCGATCGCCCGGATCAGCCACGGACCGGTCCCGCTCGACTTCGACCGTCTCGCGGCGCAGTTCCCGGCCGTCCAGAGCGGCCTGGCCCTGGCCGGCGAGGCCGACCTCGAGCTGCGCCTCGCCTGCACCGGCCCCGAGGAGTTACGGGCGATCGCCGCCGCCCTGCACCGCGCGGGCGCCGCCAGGGTGCACATCGACCTCGTCCTGCGCTCCCTCACCCCCGCCCCGGTCACCCTGCGCCCGGTGCCGTGACGCCGGTAGCGGACGGCGCCCCGCTCCCCTGCCCGGGGGCGGGGCGCCGGGCCGCGCTCACTCCTCCCCGGGGCGCGGATCCGGGTTGATCGCCTGGCCGTCGACGGGCTGGCCCCAGGCGTCGTCGCCGGCCGCGTCGACGCAGTAGCCGCTGCCCTCGACGTGCCCTCCCGCGCTCCGGCACTGGTCGGCGGTGACGTCCCGGCGCCCGCTCGCCGCCGCCGGTCCGGCGGCGGCGAGCAAGGCCCCGGCGGCGCCCGCGGCGACGGCGGCGAGCAGGAGGACGGAGGCGGTCGCGGCGGCCCACCGGGCCGGGAGTGAGCTGTTCATGCGGACCACGACAGCACGCCACCAGGCCCCCCGGCGACCACAGGACGCCCGCCCGGGTGGCCGCCGCCCACCGCCCGCCGGTCTACGGCCGCGCCAGCGCCGCGATGGCCGCGAGCAGCAGCGCCGAGCCCGCCAGCAGGCCCGCCGTCAGCGGCTCGCCGAGGAACAGCACGCCGATCACCGCCGCGGTCGCGGGCTCCAACAGGACCAGCACCGCGGCCGTGGTGCTGGGCACGGCGGTCAGGCCGGTGAAGTACCAGCGGTAGGCGAACAGGGTGGGGACCGTACCGAGGAAGAGCAGCGCCACCGCGGTCACCACCGGGTCCCCGCCCGTCGGCAGGACGCCCTGGGCACCCTGGACGGCCGCGAGCGGCAGCAGGCAGAGCAGGCCGGTGGTGAAGGCACCGGTGCCGGCCCTGGCCGAGCCGCCACCGCGGGCCCAGAGGGTGAGGCCGCTCTGGCCGGCGCCCGCGAGGACGGCCAGCGCGACGCCGAGCGCCGGGCGCGGGCCCGCCGCCGGGGCGGCGACCAGCAGGGCGAGGCCGGCCAGGGCCAGGGCCACCGCGGCCGCGGCGCGACGGGTCAGCCGCTCGCCGAGCAGCAGGTGGGCCCCGAGGCTGGTGAACACCGGGCCGGCGCCGATGGTGATCAGCGTGCCCAGCCCGAGCCCGGCGTACCGCACCGAGCCGAAGTAGGCGCACTGGCTGACCGCCAGGCCGAGTCCGGTCAGCCCGGCGGCGCGCCACCGGGCGGTGCCGCGCTCACCGCCGCGCCCACCGTGCGGTTCACGGCTCGGCAGCAGGGCCAGGCAGAGCGCGGCGACGCCGAAGCGCCAGCAGGAGACGCCCGCCGGGCCGAGCCCGCCGGTGCGCATCAGCAGCGCGGACACGGCGCCGCCCACGCCCCAGGCGACGGCGGCGGCAGAGATGGACAGGAGGCCGTGCCGGAAGGGCACGGCGGCGTTCGAGGTCATGCGTCGGTACTCCACGATGAGTTGCCGGTTCGGGTCCGCGGGGTACGCGGGCGGCAGTCACCGCCCCGGCTGCGGGCTGGTCCCGTCGGGCCGGAGTGGGTGGAGTGGGCCGCCCGCTAGCGGGCCGGCGGGGGGAGGATCACGAAACGCACAGGAACAGCCTATGCCGCCGTTCGGTGATCGCTTCAGGCCCGCTCGGGCCGCCTACGAGACACCACGGACCAGCCGACCTGCGGCGAGGTCGAGTCCGCCGGCCGTCGGCCCCCGTCGAGCGGCGGGCGCCCCCCGCGCCCGACCCGGCACAGCCCCTCGGCGCGAACCTCGGTGCCCGCGATTTGGCATGCCGTCATTCCGGTCCGCCATCGCAGACAGGCCGACAGCACTCCAAATGAGCGAGGGGGGCCGGACGCGATCTCACCGACCTCGTCCGCATCGTCAACTCACGTTGGAATCAGGGGATTTGAGAAACGTGACAGCCAGGCAAATCGACCCGGGAGACAGTTCGATGACGCATCTGACCACCCATTCGGCCCCCACCGTCAACCATTTGGCACGGATTAATATGACAAGCAATTAGCCAGTCGATACGTTCATTCATGTCGGCACCAAGCCGATCCAGTCCAGATCAGGAAACCAGGAGAAGGTCCATGAAGAACATGACCACCGCCATTGTCCTCGCGGCGTCGGCGGCCGTGGCCGTGACCGGCATCACCTACGCGTCGGCCGCTTCCGAGCCCGTGACTCAGGCGGCCCCGGTCGTTCAGAAGGCCGCCCCGGCGGCCGCTCCCGCCCCGGCGGTCGCTCCCGCCCCGGCGGCCGTTCCCGCCCTGGCTCCGCTCGACGGCGGCTCGAAGGGCAACGAGGGCAAGGGCGAGGAGGGGCGTCGCGGGGGTCGCGAGCACCACGAGCGTCGCGGCATCATCCACGTCAACGAGCGGTCGTACTCCGCCGACGACTTCGGCTGCATCACCGTCGTCAGCGGCCTGGGCGCCAAGACGCTCAACATCCGCAACGACAGCCACCGGTCCGTCGAGCTCTTCAGCGGCGCCGTCTGCGACAACGGCGCCCCCATCGCCACCGTCGGGCCGCACAGCTCCAGCGACGGTGTTCGCCCGCGCCACCACGGTCACGGTATCGAGGTCGAGGACGGCGTCGTCGGCAGCTTCCGGGTCGTGAGCCACGACTTCGGCTTCGGCGGCGGCTTCGGCGGCGGGCGCGGCGGCGGCGGCGGCTTCGACAAGAAGTGATCCAACGGCATAAGTGGAGCCCCGGCCCGCCGTAATCGGGCCGGGGCACCGACATGGGCATCCTCCCACAGGTCCACACGCTCTGCCCGCGAACGATGACCGTCGCGGCGGCGCAGCAGCGACCGCCCCATGATCCGGAGAGCTGAACCCACCACATCGACAGCACCTTGGGCAACGCTGCGCGGAGGTCCCGCGATCCGGTCGATCGGATCGCGGGACCTCTTCACGGTCACCCGCGGCCACCGCTCGACACCCACCGGCCCGCGCCCGCCCACCCCGTGTCATGGCTGTGCGAAAGCTGTCATTTCCATGCGTGGATGGGCGCTCCAAGTCGCCGGGGCCCGAGAGGGAAGCTCAATTCGCGCTCAAACGGTGAGCCTGCCCACCAGTCACGTAACAGACAACTGAACAGACAGCCTCCTACCTGCAAGGACGTCCAGAAAAAAATGTAAACATTCAGTAATGAAATCTGTGCAGGGGCAGCTGGAAAGTCCTACTGTGTGGCAACTCTCATCGCTCCGCCCACCTCGGGGCCCCCACCCACAGAGAGATCGTTCATGGCTTCCCTCAACCAGATCTCACCGCCCGATCAGGGCACCGGCTCCGACTCCGGGACCACCCACCGGTCGCTGCGTCGCCACGTCGGGCTCGTCGGCCTCATGTGGGCCTCGGTCGGCTCGATCATCGGCTCCGGCTGGCTCTTCGGCGCGAAGGAGGGCGTCATGGCGGCGGGCCCGGCCGCCGTCCTGTCCTGGGGCATCGGCACGGTCGCGATCGTGCTGCTCGCGCTCGTCCACGCCGAGCTCGGCAGCATGTTCCCGGTCTCGGGCGGCACCGCGCGCTACCCGCACTACGCCTTCGGCGGCCTGGCCGGCATGTCCTTCGGCTGGTTCTCCTGGCTCCAGGCGGCCACCGTCGCGCCGATCGAGGTCGAGGCGATGATCGGCTACGCCCGGCACTGGCCGTGGGCGGCCGGCCTGCTCAACGACAACAACACCCTCACCGTCAGCGGCTTCGTCGTCGCCACCGTGCTGATGGCGGTGTTCGTCGCGGTGAACTTCCTCGGCGTGCGCGTGCTGGCCCGCACCAACAACATCGCCACCTGGCTGAAGATCTTCGTCCCGCTGCTGACCATCTTCGTGCTGGCCGTGACCAACTTCCACGGCTCCAACTTCACCTCGCACGGCTTCGCGCCGTTCGGCGCCAAGGGCGTGCTCGCGGCGATCAGCACCAGCGGCATCATCTTCGCCCTGCTCGGCTTCGAGCAGGCCATCCAGCTCGCCGGCGAGAGCCGCAACCCCAAGCGCGACATCCCGCGCGCCGTGCTCGGATCCGTCGCCATCGGCAGCCTGATCTACACCCTGCTCCAGGTCGTCTTCATCGGCGCCCTGCCGGTCAGCACCTTCGCCAACGGCTGGGACAAGCTCGACTTCCCCGGCATCGACGGCCCGTTCGCGGGTCTCGCCACCCTGGTCGGCCTCGGCTGGCTGGCCTGGGTGCTGTACGCCGACGCCGTGATCTCCCCCGGCGGCAGCGGCCTGATCTACACCACCTCGACCTCCCGCATCTCCTACGGCCTGAGCCGCAACGGCTACGCCCCGCAGCGGTTCGAGGAGCTGGACAGGAACGGCGTGCCGTGGTTCGGCCTGGTGATCGCCTTCGTCACCGGCGTGATCTGCTTCCTGCCGTTCCCGAGCTGGCAGGAGCTGGTCGGCTTCATCACCTCCGCCAGCGTGCTGATGTACGCCGGCGCCCCGCTGGCCTTCGGCGCGATGCGCCGCCGCCTGCCCGGACACGAGCGCCCCTACCGGCTGCCGGCCGGCGGGCTGATCTCCCCCGCCGCGTTCGTGGTCTCCAGCCTGATCATCTACTGGTCCGGCTGGCACACCCTCTCCCGCCTGGGCATCGCGATCGTGCTCGGCTACCTCCTGCTCGGCAGCTACGCCGCGTACGCGATCAGGAAGGGCCTGCCGAACGCGCCCCGGCTGAGCTGGAAGTCCGCCCAGTGGCTGCCCCCGTACCTGGTGGGCCTCGGCGTGATCTCCTGGCAGGGCGGCTTCGGGGACGGCACCGGCCGGATCCCGATGTGGGGCGACATGGCCCTGGTGGCGGTGTTCTCGCTGGTCATCTACTACTGGGCGATCCGGGTGGCGCTGCCGACCGAGGCGATCGAGCAGGAGATCGCCGACGTCGAGGTGGTCGACGAGGGCGGCCACTGACCGACCCCGGACAGACGCGGAAGGGCCCGCCGGCCGTGCGACCGGCGGGCTCTTCCGCGTCCCGTCCTCAGAGGCCCAGAACCGTCCGCAGCACCGTGGTGAACTCGGCCTCCGCGTCCTGCGCCGGGCCGGTCGAGCGCCAGGCGACGAAGCCGTCCGGGCGGACCAGCACCGCACCCCGGGGGCCGATGCCGTGCAGCGCGGCGAAGTCCGCGCCGGGCTCCGGCGCCAGGTCGTCCTCGGCGCCGTCGCCGACCCGGAAGCCGTCCAGCGGGACGGCCAGCCGGTCGGCCGCGCGCCGGGCGCCCGCCTGCCAGGCGCCGCCCTCTGGGCCGGTCAGCAGCACCATCGCCTGCTCGTACAGGTCCAGCGTGGACAGCCGCACCCCCGCCCGCAGCAGCCACTGGTGCGGGGCCCGGCTGCCCGGCTCGCCCGCCGACTCGAACTGCTCGGGGACGACCGGGCCGTTGCGGTCCGCGCCGACCACCGCGCCCACCGGGTACCGGTAGCCCAGCGCCACCGCCAGCACCCCGGCCTGCCGGCCGACGCCCGGCACCACCGCGTAGCCCGGGTGGCTGTGCTCGGCGGAGCGGGCCGAGGCCCGCTCACCGGTCACCCGGGCGACCGGGCGGCGCTCCTGCCCGTACGACTCCAGCAGCCGCGGCCCGGCCCAGCCGCACAGCACGGCGGCGATCTTCCAGGCCAGGTTGTGGGCGTCCTGGATCCCCGTGTTGGAACCGAACGCGCCGGTCGGGGACATCTCGTGGGCGGAGTCCCCGGCGAGGAAGACCCGCCCGGCGCCGTACCGGTCCGCCACCCGCTCGGCGGCGTGCCAGGGCGCCCGGCCGGTGACCTCGACGTCCAGCTCCGGCAGCCCGACGGCGGTGCGGATGTGCCGCTCGCAGCGCTCGTCGGTGAAGGCCTCCAGCGGCTCGCCGTGCTCGGGGTGCCAGGGCGCGTGGAAGACCCATTCCTCCTGGTTGTCCACCGGCAGCAGCGCGCCGTCCGCCTCCGGGTTGGTCAGGTAGCAGGCGATGAAGTGCCGGTCGCCGACCACCTCGGCCAGCCGTTTGGCCCGGAAGGTGATGCTGACGTTGTGGAACAGCTCGCCCTTGCCGGACCGGCCGATGCCCAACCGCTCCCGGACCGGGCTGCGCGGGCCGTCCGCGGCGATCAGGAAATCCGAGCGCACCACCCGCTCCTCGCCGCTCTCCCGGCTGCGCAGTACCGAGGTGACGCCGTCCGCGTCCTGCTCGAAGGAGACCAGCTCGGTGCTGAACCGCAGGGCGCCGCCGAGCTCGCGGGCCGCGCGCCGCAGCACCGGCTCCAGGTCGTTCTGGCTGCACAGGCACCAGGAGCTGGGGCTGAACCGGGCCAGCCGGCCGCCCGGGTCGATCTCCCGGAACAGCCACTCCTGCTCGGCGCCGGTCAGCGACGGCGCCTGGAGGATGCCGTGGTTGGGGGCGAGGACCGAGGCCGCCTCGCGGATCGCCGGCTCGATCCCGGCCACCCGGTACAGCTCCATGGTGCGGATGTTGTTGCCGCGCCCCCGCGGATGGTGCGAGGTGTCGGCGTGCTTCTCGACCAGCAGGTGTCCGACCCCGAGCCGACCGAGGAAGAGTGAGGCGGACAGCCCCACCAGCGAGCCGCCCACGATCAGGACCGGCACCCGGTCGTCAACCTTCGGATTCATCAATTGCTCCGCCCTGTCAGGGGATTCCGCGGCCCGGCGGTTGGGCTCGGCGCCGCCCACGACGGGCCCGCTCAGCCGGGGGCCCCGCTCTTCCATCCCCCGCCGGAGGGGGCCCGTGGCACTCCTTCGCCCGGATGGCCCGCAAATCTCGCGCCGCGCCCGGTGCGCCGCCCACGATCGACCTCAGGCCTGGCGCCGACTCGCCCGGCCGAACCGCCGTCGCACCGCACTCCCAGGCCGGGGAGCACCCGCCGGACACGGCCGACACGGCCCGCAGCGTGCGGCCCAGAGCAGAAAGTGGATCATGACGACTCTGTCAGAACCCCAGCCGAAGCAGCAGGACGAGGCCGACACCCGGCTGCGGGTGGTGCTGATGCTGGAGATCCAGGACGGCGCCCAACAGCGCTTCCTCGACGTGTACGAGCAGCTGCGCCACCAGGTGGCCTCGGTCCCCGGCCACGTCAGCGACCAGCTGTGCCAGTCGATCAACGACCCGCGCCAGTGGCTGATCACCAGTGAGTGGAAGGACCAGGAGACCTTCCTGGAGTGGGTGGACAGCCCGGCCCACCGGGAGATGGTCAAGCCGATGCACGGCTGCGTCAGCGACAGCTTCCGCTCGCTGCGCTACGCCGTGCTGCGCGAGACCTCGGCGGCCGGCTCGACCGGCACCCGGGCCCCGCTGGAGGTGCCACCCGGGCTGCCGCGCACCGCGCCCGCCGGGCACGTCGGCCCGCCCAAGGCCGAACCGGGCCCGGACGGCATCGTCCGCCACGCGCTGACGTTCACCGTCAAGCCCGGCAGCGAGCCCGAGGTGGCCCGCATCCTCTCCGGCTACTCCTCGCCCCGGGCCGACGTGGACCAGCACACCCGGCTGCGCCGCACCTCGCTGTTCATGCTCGGCAACCGGGTCGTCCGCGCCGTCGAGGTGATCGGCAACCTCGGCGACGCGCTGCGCCACGTGGCGATGCAGCCCGAGGTGCGAGCCGTCGAGGAGGCGCTCAACCCGCACCTGGAGGAGGCCCGCCAGCTGGGCGACCCGCAGGCCGCCCGGGCGTTCTTCGCCAGGGCCGCGCTGCCCGCCCGGCACCAGGCGATCGCCAGCTCCCCCGCCTCCGCGCGGCTGCACCGGCACGCCGTGCTCTACCCCGTCCGCCCGGGCCGCGGGCAGGCCGTGGCCGAGCTGCTGGCCGAGCACGACAACCTGGCCACCGCCGACCCGACCGGGCCGGTCGCGGCGGCCACCGTCTTCCACCGCGAGGACGTGGTGGTACGCCTGGTCGACCTGCGGGTGCCGGCCGAGGCCGACCCGGCGGCCGCCCTCGGCGTGGCCGACGACGAACAGGCCGCCGTGCTCGCAGGGCTGCTCGACCTCGGCCCGCAGGGCGACCTGCGCACCGTGGCCGGGCTCGGCGCCTTCCTCGCCGCCCGCGCGATGAACCCGGTCACCGACCGCACCTCCCCCGACCCGATCAACAACTGACGCTCCGACACCTTCACGGGAGATCTTCATGACCACGCAGTCCCCACGGATCGTCAGCGTCCACGAGGCACCGGAGAACCGCCGTCACGGCGCCGAGCTGCGCACCATGCTCACCCCGACCACCTGCGGCGCGACCAGCGGCTTCATGGGCCTGGCGATCGTCAAGCCCGGCGAGCGGATCGGCGAGCACTACCACCCGTACTCCGAGGAGTTCGTGTTCGTCGTCTGCGGCGAGCTGGAGGTGGACCTCGACGGGAAGCCCCATCCACTCAAGCCGGACCAGGGCCTGATGATCCCGATCAACATGCGCCACCGCTTCCGCAACGTCGGCGACACCGAGGCCCGGATGGTCTTCCACCTCGGCCCGCTCGCCCCACGCCCCGACCTCGGCCACGTGAGCACCGAGGGGACCGCGGCCTCCGGCCCGCCGGAACACGCCAAGGTGGGCTCGTGACCCGGCGCGTCGCCGTCACCGGGATCGGTGTGGTCGCGCCCGGCGGGGTCGGCGTCCCGGCGTTCTGGGACCTCCTGACGGCCGGCCGCACCGCGACCCGGGGCATCACGCTCTTCGACCCCGCCGGGTTCCGCTCCCGGATCGCCGCCGAGGTCGACTTCGACCCGGCGGCCCACGGGCTGGGCCCGGAGGACGTCCAACGGGCCGACCGCTACGTGCAGTTCGCGATGGTCGCGGCCGACGAGGCAATCGCCGACGCCGGCCTGGACCTGGCCGCCGAGGACCCGTGGCGGATCGCCGTCTCGCTCGGCACCGCCGTCGGCGGCACCACCCGGCTGGAGCACGACTACGCCCTGGTGAGCGCGTCCGGCGCCCGCTGGGACGTGGACCACCGGCAGGCCGAGCCGCAGCTGCACCGGGCCTTCGCGCCCAGCACGCTGGCCTCCGCGGTGGCCGAGCGGACCGGCGCGCACGGCCCGGTGCAGACCGTCTCCACCGGCTGCACCTCCGGACTGGACGCGATCGGCTACGGCTTCCAGGCGGTCGAGGAGGGTCGCGCCGACATCTGCGTCGCCGGCGCCTCCGACTCCCCGATCTCGCCGATCACCGTCGCCTGCTTCGACGCCATCAAGGCCACCAGCGAGCGCAACGACGACCCGCAGCACGCCTCCCGCCCCTTCGACGCCGACCGGGACGGCTTCGTGCTCGGCGAGGGCGGCGCCGTCCTGGTGCTGGAGGAGCTGGAGCACGCACGCCGCCGCGGCGCCCGGATCTACGGCGAGATCGGCGGCTTCGCCACCTTCGGCAACGCCTACCACATGACCGGCCTCACCAAGGAGGGGCTGGAGATGTCCCGGGCGATCGACCACGCGCTCGCCCACGCCCGGGTGGACCGCACCGAGGTGGACTACGTCAACGCGCACGGCTCGGGCACCAAACAGAACGACCGCCACGAGACCGCCGCGGTCAAGCGCTCACTGGGCGGGCACGCCTTCGGGACCCCGATGAGCTCGATCAAGTCGATGGTCGGGCACTCGCTCGGCGCGATCGGCGCCATCGAGGTGGTCGCCTGCACCCTGGCGCTCGTCCACGGCGTCGTGCCGCCGACCGCCAACTACGAGACTCCGGACCCGGAGTGCGACCTCGACTACGTGCCGCGCACCGCGCGCGAGCTGCCGCTGAGCCACATCCTCTCGGTCGGCAGCGGATTCGGCGGATTCCAGTCCGCCGTCGTGCTCAACAGAACGGGGTGAGTTCCATGACGTCACGTCAGCAGGGCCGCCGGGCGGTGGTCACCGGCCTCGGCGTGGTGGCGCCGAACGGCGTCGGGGCCGACGCCTTCTGGAAGGCCACCAGGCAGGGCGTGAGCGTCCTGGACCGGATATCCCGCGAGGGCTGCACCGACCTGCCGCTGCGGATCGCGGGCCAGGTGAACGGGTTCGATCCGCAGTCGGCGATCGACAACCGCTTCCTGGTGCAGACCGACCGCTTCACGCACTACGCGATGGCCGCCGCCGACCTTGCGGTGTCGGACGCCGGGTTCCGGCCCGACCCGGAACAGCCCTTCGCGGTCGGCGTGGTGACCGCCGCCGGCTCCGGCGGCGGCGAGTTCGGCCAGCGCGAGCTCCAGCAACTCTGGGGCCAGGGACCGAAGTTCGTCGGACCGTACCAGTCCATCGCCTGGTTCTACGCGGCCAGCACCGGCCAGATCTCGATCCGCGGCGGCTACAAGGGCCCCTGCGGGGTCGTCGCCAGTGACGAGGCCGGCGGACTGGACGCCGTCGCGCACGCCGCCCGGGCGATCGAACGCGGCACCGACGCGGTGGTGGTCGGCGCCGCCGAGGCCCCGCTGGCGCCGTACTCGATGGTCTGCCAGCTCGGCTACCCCGAGCTCAGCCTGGCCGAGCAGGCCGATCGGGCGTACCTGCCGTTCACCGCGCAGGCCTGCGGCTTCTCCCCCGCCGAGGGCGGCGCGATGCTGCTGCTGGAGGACGAGCAGTCGGCCCGCCTGCGTGGCGCCCGCGTTCGGGCGCAACTGGCCGGCCACGGCGCCACCTTCACCGGAGCCTCCCGCTGGGCGGAGTCCCGGGAAGGACTGGCGGCCGCCATCCGGATCGCACTGGACGACGCCCGCATCACGCCCGATGAGATCGACGTGGTCTTCGCGGACGCCCTGGGGCTGCCCGCCGCCGACCGCGCCGAGGCCCTGGCACTGGCCGACGCGCTCGGCCCGGCCGCCGAGCGCATCCCGGTCACCGCGCCCAAGACCGGTACGGGCCGTGCCTACTGCGGCGCGCCGATGCTCGACGTGACCGCCGCCGTACTGGCCATGGAGGACGGCGTGCTGCCGCCCACCCCCAACGTCACCGAGGTCTGCCACGACCTCGCCCTGGTGACCGGCCGCGCCCGCCCGGCCGAACTGAACACCGCGCTGGTGCTCAGCCGCGGGCTGATGGGCTCCAACTCCGCGCTGGTGCTCCGGCGCGCGCGGCCCTGAACCACTCCGTCACACCTTCGAAGGGACACCCCGTGAGCAACACCCTCAGCTATCCGGAACTCGCCGAGCTGCTCCAGGCCCGGGCCGGCGTCACCGTCGACCCGGGCGACCTGGCGCGGCCGGGCGCGGAGTTCGACACGTTCGGCATCGACTCGCTCGGCCTGCTCGGCGTCGTCGGCGAGCTGGAGAACCGGCACGGCCTCAAGGTCACCTCGGGCGCCGAGTCGGCCAAGACCCCGTCCGAGTTCCTGGAGCTGGTCAACTCCTCCCTCACCGCGAAGGCTGGTGCCTGAGATGCCCGGACACACCGACAACGAGATCGTCATCGCCGCTCCGCTCGACCTGGTCTGGGAGATGACCAACGACCTGGAGAACTGGCCGCAGCTGTTCAGCGAGTACGCCTCGGTGGAGGTGCTGGACCGGCAGGGCGCCCGGGTCCAGTTCCGGCTCACCATGCACCCGGACGAGAACGGCCAGGTGTGGAGCTGGATCTCCGAGCGGGAGACCGACCGGGACGCGCTCTCGGTGCGCGCCCGCCGGGTCGAGCCCGGCCCGTTCGAGTTCATGGAGATCCGCTGGGAGTACGCGGAGGTGCCGGCCGGCACCAGGATGCGCTGGATCCAGGACTTCGCGATGAAGCCGACCGCCCCCGTCGACGACGAGGGCATGACCGGCCACATCAACCGCAACTCCAAGATCCAGATGCAGCTGATCCGGGAGAAGGTCGAGAAGCGGGCGGCGGAGCTGTGACCGGCGTGCACAGGGCGCTGATCGTCGCCCGGATGAAGCCCGAGGCCGCACCGGACATCGCCGAGGTGTTCGCCGAGTCCGACCAGGGCGAACTGCCGCACCTGATCGGCGTCACCGGCCGCAGCCTCTTCCAGTTCGGCGACGTCTACCTGCACCTGATCGAGGCCGACCGACCGCCGGGCCCGGCCGTCGCCAAGGTCGTCGGGCACCCGGAGTTCCGGACCGTCAGCGACCGCCTGACCGCCTTCGTGCAGGCGTACGACCCCGCCACCTGGCGGGAACCCAAGGACGCGATGGCGCGGGAGTTCTACCGCTGGGACCGCTGACCCTGCGACGCCGCTGATCCGCGGCTCCCTGATGGGCCCGCCCCCGGCCGCGTGCCGGGAGCGGGCCCACGCGTGTCCGGCGGCCGGGTGACCCGGGCGGATTCACCCGGATCGACCGGCCAACCGGGTGAACACTCCCGGGACTCCACCCGAAGGGCGCACGCTGCGCACCGGCGCTGCCACGCTCCGGTGGCAGGCAGCCGCACGGTGGATGACGGTGGATCAGGCGCACCCACCGCGAGTCCCCTTGTCCGACACCGTGTCGGACAGTCGCGGTCCTGCGCGCCGGAAGGATCATCCTCATGCGTTCTGCACGCACGCTGCTCGCCGGGGCGGCCGTCGCCGCCGCGCTCACCGTCGGCACCCCCGTCGCATTCGCCGACGGGGCCGCCGACCAGGGCAAGAACCTCACCTGGCAGGAGAAGCAGGACAAGTCCGAGAGGACCTCCGACAACGAGCGAAGCTCCGGCAACTTCAAGGGCGACGACGACAGGAAGGGCGGTGGCTCCGAGGAGCGCACGGGTTCCGACGAGCGCAGGGGCGAGGACCAGAAGGGCTCCGACGACCGCAAGGGCGAGGACCACAAGGGCTCCGACGAGCACAAGGGCGAGGACCACAAGGGCTCCGACGAGCACAAGGGCGAGGACCACAAGGGCTCCGACGAGCACAAGGGCGAGGACCACAAGGGCTCCGGCGAGCACAAGGGCTCCGAGGCCAAGGGCGAGGACCACAAGGGCTCCGGCGAGCACAAGGGCTCCGAGGCCAAGGGCGAGGACCACAAGGGCTCCGGCGAGCACAAGGGCTCCGAGGCCAAGGGCGAGGACCACAAGGGCTCCGGCGAGCACAAGGGCTCCGAGG